>CAZWTI010000089.1:0-3879 GCA_964637065.1 uncultured Puniceicoccaceae bacterium | reverse complement strand
GTCATGTCTTCCACATTGTCCAGTACTCGGCGGGCAACGTGGATCGGCTTCTGCATCTGGAGAGCTAAAACGATTGAGTCGCTGGGACGAGCATCAAGCTCCACGATTTTCTTTCCGAGTTCGTTCTCCATCTTGAGAACTATTCGGGCGTAGAAAGTACCCTCGTCCACGTCGTTGACGATCACACGCTCAATTGAGGTCTCCATGCCTTTGAGTATCAAGCCGATGAGATCATGCGTTAGAGGTCTTTCCTTCTTCACTTGATTAATCGTCATGTTGATGGCGTTCCCAATAGCGGGATCGACGTAGATGACGAAGGTTTTTTCATCGCAACCAAGGAAAACGGCACAACCGTTCGAGGTCGGCATAACCCCCTTGACATTGACTTCGGTGGCATCGTCCTGCATGGCTTCTGAATATCTTCCAAAAAAATCGGTACGGCAAGTTCTAATGCTATTTCCGACAGTCTGATGACCGATTCCGCAAACATCGATTCATACACAAAAAACCTTTATCTTGTTGGTTTTATGGGAACCGGCAAGAGTGCCGTTGGGCGCCGCGTGGCAACCAAGCTTGGCTTTTGCTACATCGACGTGGATTCCTCGATCGAGGAAAAGGAGGGACTGACGATAACGCGGATTTTTGACGCAAAAGGAGAAGTTGCCTTTCGAGATATGGAAAGAACCTTCATCGAAAGTGGTCATCCTTCAGAATCTTGTGTCGTTTCATGTGGTGGCGGGCTCGTCGTACCCGAAGGGATGCCCGAACTTCTCCGAAGCAAGGGAGTCTTGGTGTGCCTTTGGGCCACTCCCGAGGCCATTTTTGAACGCACGAAGGGCCAATCCAATCGTCCTTTGCTAAACGTCCCGAATCCCCTTCAACGCATAAGAGAACTCCTTGCCGAGCGAGAACCCCGATATCTTGCGTCCGGCAATCTAGTCTCAACTACCGAGCGGACTCTCGACCAGGTTTCCGATGCCGTTTTGCGCCTTTATCGAGCTTCTTCTTGATCGGACCGAACATTTTATCTTGGCGATAGTTTTTGTTTGTCTCCTTTTGGCGGTGTTGGGTAGTTATCGAGACTGGAGCCTGAAATCTTGCAAGCCGTTTGACCTGCAAAGGTCCACCAGTCGAGTCACTCGCTTCAGCGGAACGTCTTCATCCGCAACGATCAGGGCAACCGGTTTGTCGACGAGGTTTGCGGCGATCCCCAAGGCTCGAGTCAACTCAATCTCGTCGATTTCTGCATTATTCAGGAAATAGCGGCCCTGACGATCGATGGACAAGATGATTTCGTTTCGGAGCAAATTTGAACCTGCGGTTTCGATTTCCGGCAAACGTACATTGAGAGCGCGAAGGTTGCGAAACTGCATGGTGACCAGAAAGAAGACGATCAGCACCATAAGGACGTCGACCAGAGGGACGACGTCGATGCGAGGAGTCTTTCTCCTACGTAGATGCAACGGGTTCATGTGAATCACCCTTTGTTTTTACCGCTTTGGCGAGACGTTCCGTCAACCAGTCGAGTTCGACGGCTCGTTTCTCCACGATTCGAGAGAGAAAGGCATGACCGACAAGCGCGGGTATGGCGATGGCGAGCCCAATGATGGTCGTGAGGAGAGCCATCGCAATTCCTTCCGAGAATGCGGCTGCATCCGGAGCTCCGGAATCAGCCGGCATACCCGAGAAAACTCTTACCAGACCAGTTACCGTTCCCAAAAGTCCAAGCAACGGAGCAGTTCCCACCACGATCTCGAGCAGGAAGAGTCCACGTTCCATCCCCGCCACTTCGAATCTTGCATAGGACCTAAGAGTATCCAAGGGCGGTTTCTGCCGGATGGCCATGTCCGCAATACGTTCTGCGGCAGACTCGCCCCTCCAATCCTTAATTGGAAATTCTTCCGAGCTGAGAGCAGCTTTTACCTTTACGGGAAAAGTTTTTCGTCGGCGCAAGGCTATAATTCGTTCGACAAAGGAGAAGACAGCCAAGGTCAGGCAGGCTCCGAGGGGATACAGGAACCAACCGGCTTGCCTGAAATCAAGGGGGGGGCGAAGGGCGCGAAAAACCTCGAGGTGTTCGCTTTCAGGCCGGGATTGGCTGGAGAGGACGAGGTTCAAGTTCTCGAAACGATAAAGAGTACCATTGTCTTCGTTGGAAGCTATCTGCCGAAGTTCTCTAAAATTCCGGGCGGCGGTCGGAGTGGACAGGTCATATTCCCTAAGAAAGTACTCCCTCGGACCCAATCGTAGGTGAAGTCCGTTCTTCAAATGTCTTTGATTCTCAAATTCGCGTGAATCAGGGGCATGCTCTACCTTTTGTGGTTTGTACCCCTCTTTTTCAAGGGCCTCGACATAATCGTTGGTTCGAAGCGAGGGCAAAGGCGTTTCCCCGCAGCCGGAAAGCAGGATTAGCGCGATCGCTGCGAGAACAGGCATCAGTCGTAAAAAAGTGATTGAGCCACGTCGTCGACTTTTTCGTTTGCGGAAAGAAGTTCATTGAGCGGGTCCCAGCGACCTCCCATTAAGCTGTCGCGAGCCCCGGCCCTGATGCCGCAACGAATGAGCTCATCGCCGAAACGAACGCTCGAGTCTTCCAGGCTGATGGTGACTTTTAATTCAGCGTTTTCTTCAACGGCGGACGAGAGTTTGGCTAGATCGTCACTGGATGCGGAGACACATGGCATCCCAAGGCTAGTAGAGTTGCCAAAAAATATTTCGGCGAAATTCCCTGCGATGATTGCTCGAAAACCGGCTCTATAAATTGATTGCGGCGCGTGCTCGCGAGAGCTTCCGCAACCGAAGTTGGCTCCTGAAATGAGGATCGAGGCCCCGTCGTAACGCGGATCGTTTAAGTTGTGCGTCTTTTCTGAGCCATCTTCGTTGAATCTCGTATCGTGGAACAGATATTCGCCCAAGCCATCGAAGGTGATGCACTTCATGAAACGCGCGGGTATGATGCGGTCGGTGTCAATATCGTCGCCCTTGACGAATACGGCGCGGCCTGACACTTCGATAATTTCAGGTAGGGACATGGAAGCAGATTCTATGAGCTTTTAAATCAATTCAGCCGAAGATTTCACGGGCGTCGCTTACCTCGCCGGTAACGGCTGCTGCAGCGACCATCACGGGACTCATCAACATGGTTCGTCCTGTAGGGCTGCCTTGGCGACCCTTGAAGTTGCGGTTACTTGAACTCGCGCAAAGCTGATCGCCGACGAGTTTGTCCGGGTTCATGGCTAGACACATTGAGCAACCCGCGTTCCGCCACTCGAAGCCCGCATCGATGAAAATCTTATCCAAGCCCTTTTCCTCAGCTTGTCTACTCACGATTTGGGAACCTGGCACCACTATGGCCTTCAAGCCTGTCCTGACCTTGTGGCCCGGCAATCGATTCGCCACTTCCTCCAGATCGGAAAGGCGGCTGTTGGTACAGGACCCCACGAATGCAACGTCCACCTTGGTTCCCTTTATTGGCGAACCCGGTCGAAGTTTCATATGCTCTAAGGCTTCCACAACACCAGGACGTTCGCCGCTGGTCACTTTCTCGGGATCGGGGATGTTTTCGTTGATGGCGACGGCTTGGCCCGGATTGATGCCCCAAGTTACCGTAGGCGCGACTTCGGCCCCATTCATGGTTACTTCATCGTCATATGAGCAATCGGGGTCAGAACAGAAGCTTTTCCATTGAACCAGGGTCCCCTCCCACTTTTCGTCTGTTGGTGAATGAGGAAGTCCCTTTAGGTAAGCAAAGGTTGTTTCGTCCGGATTGACATACCCGACCCTCGCTCCTCCCTCTATGGACATGTTGCAGGCGGTCATCCGTTCCTCCATGGAGAAGTTTTCGAAGACCGAACCTGCATATTCGTAGGCAAATCCCGT
>CAZWTI010000088.1:0-8969 GCA_964637065.1 uncultured Puniceicoccaceae bacterium | reverse complement strand
ACTCTACAAGGTATTTGAGCAGATGAGTCCTTCCGGCGCGGACTGAATCAAGTCTGGAAAAGGACGTTTCCAAGAGGAGCGAAAACCTGTATAAGGTTTAGCCTTTGGACGAATCGTGAGAATTTTAGTCACGGGCGGAGCCGGTTTTGTCGGCAGTCACCTTTGCGAGCGCTTGCTCGGCGAGGGGCATGACGTGTTATGCCTGGACAACTTCTTTACGGGACGTCGTCGGAACGTTGCCCACTTGACGAGCAATCCTCATTTCGAGCTTTTGCGTCACGACGTGGTGGACTCCTTCAAGGCGGAGGTGGAGCAGATTTACAACCTCGCCTGCCCGGCCTCGCCCGTCCACTACCAGTACAACCCGATCAAGACCGTCAAGACGTCCGTCATGGGAGCCATCAACTGTCTCGGATTGGCCAAGAGGGTGAAGGCTCGCATTCTGCAGGCGTCCACCTCGGAAGTGTATGGCGATCCCGACGTGCATCCGCAACCCGAGTCCTACCGGGGAAACGTGAACCCTATAGGTCCGCGTGCCTGCTACGACGAGGGCAAGCGTTGTGCCGAGACCTTGTTCTTCGATTATCATCGTGAGAATGGCGTGGACATTCGTGTGATTCGTATCTTCAACACCTATGGTCCCCGCATGCTACCGAATGATGGTCGTGTGGTTTCGAATTTCATCGTGCAGGCTCTCAGGGGAGAGGAAATAACCCTATACGGCGACGGTTCCCAGACGCGATCGTTCTGTTACGTGGATGACTTGGTGGACGGGATGATCGGGGTGATGAAGCAAGAGGATGAGGTGGGTCCCGTTAACTTGGGTAACCCGGCGGAGTTCACCATTCGAGAACTGGCCGAGAAGGTCGTGGAGAAGACTGGCACGGCTTCCCGTATCGTGGAGAAACCGCTGCCCGAGGACGATCCCACCCAGCGCCGCCCCAACGTTGCCCGCGCGGAAAAGTTGATCGGTTGGGCACCTTCCATCGACTTGGACCAAGGCCTTGACCAAACCATTGCCTACTTCAAGGAAAACTCGGATACCTAACGGTTTCTGTCCTAAGCTTTATACATCGTCCGGACTTCACCATGAATCCCCTAGCGCCATTCAAGAGCATTCTCACCAACCTCAAGGGACGTAGTTACCGCAAGTACATCAGGCGTTGCGCACCCATCGTGAAGAAGATCAATTCGATCGAGGAAGGGTACGCGAGTTTGTCCGACGACGAACTGCGCGCTAAGACTCAGGAGTTCATGCAACGTTTCAAGGACGGCGAGACGCTGGATCAGCTTCTCCCGGAGGCTTTCGCCACGGTGAAGAATTGCGCGAGGCGGATGTACGGCAGCACCATAACTGTATGCGATCAACCGCTGGATTGGGAAATGATTCATTACGACGTGCAGTTGATAGGTGGCATGGCTCTGCACGATCGCCACATCGCCGAAATGGCAACTGGCGAGGGTAAGACTTTGGTCTCCACCTGCCCACTGTATCTAAACGCCATTTCGGGCCAGAATTGCCAACTCGTCACGGTTAACGATTACCTTGCCCGTCGCGACTCGCATTGGATGGGCGCCTTGTTTGAGCGGTTGGGTCTTACCGTGGGCTGTATCCAGAACGGTATGGATCCGGCCGCCCGACGAGACATGTATTCTCGAAACATTACCTATGGCACCGCCTCTGAGTTCGGCTTCGACTACCTGCGGGACAACGGAATGGCCACCTGCAAGGAAGACCAAGTGCAGAGTGATTATTTCTATTGCATTATCGACGAGGCCGACTCAATCCTCGTGGACGAGGCTCGTACACCGCTCATTATTTCGGGGCCCATGCGCGAGGACACGCCGCTTCCCTTCATGGAAATGAAGCCGCTCGTGGTGAAACTTTTCGATACTCAGATTCGAGAGTGCAACATCCTGGCTGCCGACGCCAAGAAGGCCCTTGCCGTGGAAGACATTTCCGATGACGACGCCGACAAGGCCGTCGCCAAGCTCTACCAAGTGAAGCGTGGCGTGCCGACGAACAAGCAGTTCCTTCGGATGATGGAGGAGGGCCCGATTCGCAAGAAGTTCGAGAAGTTCGATCTTGAGATGAATTCCGACTACAACAAGGTGAGGGCCCATGAACTGAAGGAGGATTTGTATTATGTCGTCGACGAGAAGAATCAGCAAGCCGACCTGACCGAAAAGGGCCGCACCCTCATCAGTCCCGACGATCCCGACGGTTTCGTCATTCCCGATCTTGCCACTATCTATGTCGAGATCGACCGTGAGGAGGGAGCGTCCGACGATGACAAGAGGCGAAAGAAAGAAGAGGCAGAGAACGAGTTTCAGGTCAGGAGCGAGCGCATTCATACGGTATCCCAGCTTCTTCGGGCCTATGGCCTGTACGAGAAGGACAAGGAGTACGTGGTGCAGGGCGGCAAGGTAATGATCGTGGACGAGAATACTGGTCGTTTGATGCCTGGTCGACGCTGGAGTAATGGGTTGCACCAGGCGGTCGAGGCCAAGGAGAGCGTGGCGATAGAGAAGGAGACCAAGACCTACGCCACCATCACCATCCAGAACTACTTTCGCATGTACGATAAGTTGGCCGGAATGACGGGAACCGCAGAAACGGAAGCAGGCGAGTTTCACGACATTTATCGTCTTGGCGTCATGGTAATTCCCACTCATCGACCCTGCGTGCGAGATGACCTCAGCGATCTCATGTTCAAGGGGCGTCGGCAGAAGTACAATCAAGTAATCGACGACATCAAGGAGGCCCACGGCAAGGGGCAGCCCATCCTCGTGGGCACGGCTTCCGTGGAATCTTCCGAGGTGCTCAGTCGCATGCTAAAGCGGGCCAACGTTCGCCATACCGTGCTGAACGCAAAGTTTCACGAGAGGGAAGCGGAGATCGTGGCTGAGGCGGGTCGCAGGGGAGCGGTGACCATCGCCACCAACATGGCGGGTCGAGGCACGGACATCAAGTTGGGTGAGGGCGTGAAGGAATTGGGCGGTTTGCTCGTGCTTGGGACCGAGCGTCATGAGTCCCGCCGCATCGACCGTCAGTTGCGCGGGCGCTGTGCTCGCCAAGGCGATCCGGGCATGTCTCGTTTCTACGTCTCCCTTGAGGACGACCTGATGCGATTGTTCGCCAACCAAGGCGCTCTTTCCCGCATGCTGGAGAAATCCTTTGGCGATGAGGAAACTCTAGAACACAGCACTCTCGACTGGTCTATTCAGAACGCCCAAAAGAAGGTCGAGCAGCAGAACTACTCCATCCGCAAGCGTCTCCTGCAGTACGACGACGTACTTAATCGTCAGCGTGAAATCGTCTATTCCATTCGCAACGACGTTATTCACGAGGAGGAGCCCAACAAGATTCTCTTCGAGCTCGTGGAAGAGGAACTCGACGTTCGCCTGGACGCGATGGCCTTGGGCGAATTTAAGGCCGCGCAACCCGAGGAAGCCCCGGAGTTGGAGTCCTTCCTCGCCACGTGGGTGAACGTTACCTTCCCATTGTCTGTCAAGCTGGATGAACTCCTTGGCAAACAACCGGACGAAATCAGGGATCACGTCTTTGAAAAGATAAACGCAGCGTATGACGCCAAGAGAAAACTTGAGGATGCCGACGCCGTGGTCGGTTTGGAGCGTTACGTCGTGGTGAATGCGGTGGACGTCCACTGGCAGGACCACTTGACCGAGATGGAAGAGCTGCGTCGTAGCGTCGGTCTTCGCGGTTACGGTCAGAAGGATCCGTTGAGCGAGTACAAGAATGAAGCGTATCGCGCCTTTGAGGAAATGATGGGGGCCATGCGTTCGGACGTTTGCTCGGGCATCTTCCGTTCCTCCACAAACGTCGCCGCGTTCGAGAATATGTTGTCAGCTCTAAGCGATGTGGCCAAGACCACTGGGCCCGAATCAGGAGCTGGTCCCGGTTTCGCGGGGATGAGCTCGCCATCCGGTCCGCAAGGCACCATTGGGGGAGGCGCTCCCGAAATACCGGAGGAACCCGAGATGCCACGCGTGGCCGTGCCCGTCGTTCGCAGCGCACCAAAGGTGGGACGGAACGATCCATGCCCCTGCGGTAGTGGCAAGAAGTACAAGAAGTGTTGTGGCGCAGGCATCGCGGCCTGAGTTATTTAAATTCATCATGAATTTCTCGAAGGAAGACTTGGAAGCCCTTGGAGAAGCCAAGGAATTGCTGGAAAGTCCGGGTTTGGCCACCAAGTTGACCAATCTCATCGGAAAGCCCATTGAGAAAGGTTTTGATCGCTTGCCCGACAATTGGTCCGAACGTGTCTCGCTGGCGACTCAAGGAGCGTTGGAGCAGGCTTTGGGTGTGGCGGTGAAAACCTTGGGCGAGTCGAAGAGTGCATCACCTAGCAATCTCGGACACAAGCTGGCGGTCATGGCCTCAGGTGCGGCAGGAGGGGCTTTCGGCCTTCCCGGTTTGGTTGTGGAGTTGCCCGTTTCCACCACTATCATGCTCCGCTCTATCGGAGACATTGCCCGTAGTGAGGGAGAGAACCTGAAGGAGGCCAATGCGAAACTCGAGTGCATTCGTGTTTTTGCCTTAGGCGGAAAATCCGAGGACGACGATGCGGCCGAATCGGCTTACTTCATCACGCGAATGGCCTTGGCCAAGACCGTGACGGAGGCGGCCAAGCACGTGGCCAAGCATGGACTCGGAACGGAGGTCGTGCCTGTGTTGATCAAGTTGATCGAGCAAGTGGCCGCCCGCTTCGGAATTCAGGTCTCCCAGAAGATGGCGGCACAAGCCGTTCCGGTAATCGGTGCAGCAGGCGGAGCCTTGATCAATACGCTGTTCATGGATCATTTTCAGGACATGGCCCACGGGCATTTCACAGTTCGTCGACTTGAGCGAAAGTATGGTGATGAAGAAGTCCGACAGGCATACGAGCAGGCCTGATCCTTCCGCTTAGAGGCTTTGCCAAATTTCCGTGCCGACTTGCTCAGGGCGAAGCTCTGGAGAGAGTTTTTCTCGGTGGAGCCAATTCTGTATACGGTCGCGAATGTCCGTCTCCTCAGCTTTTGCCAAATTTCCGAGTTGCTTGCGTCGTCTTGTAAAGAGTCTGCGAATCAGGGTGCGTGTTTCAGCAGCGAATAGAAAGGGTTGGGGACGGCGATCCATGCGAATCAGGACGGAATCAACGATCGGCGCCGGATGAAAGCAACGCCTTGAGACGGGATGTGTGTCGATACTCAGGTAAGAACTCGAGAGGAAGATTGACAGGGCGCCGTAGTTCTTTGTGCCGTGCTTGGCCAGATAACGGTCGACGGATTCCTTTTGCAGCATCAGGACCAGACGGTCGGGGAGGCGACGTGTGGCGAGAAGAGACTCCAGCCAAGGTGAGGAAATGGCGTAGGGTAGATTTGCGACGACGTGAAAGTCGGCGCTATCCTCGGGCAGCATACCAAGGGGAAACTTTACTGCATCGGCGTCTGTTATGTTGAGACGGTCTTCATCGATGGCTGTGGAGAAGGTTTTCTTTAGATATGAAACCAGTGTGGAATCTATTTCCAAGGCCTCTACGCGATGTCCGCCTTCCAGCAACCCGCCCGTCAAGGAACCAAGTCCGGCTCCAATTTCCACAATGGTCGCCTCCTCGGGTAGGTCAGCCATCGCGAGCGACTTGTGAACGAGGTTGCCGTCGATAAGAAAGTTTTGTCCCAATTTCTTGTCGGGCCGATGTCCAAGTTCCGCAAGAATAGCCTTGGTCTGCGATGGAGTCAGGGGCATGTCCGTTTCATCATCCTTCCTTCATGGCGTCTACGAATTCTTCCGGATCTTCCGCTTTCATGAGGGCTTCTCCGCACAGGACCGCATCGGCTCCGGCGGAGCGTACGCGCCAAGCATCTTCAGGCTCAAGGATACCGCTTTCGCTGACTTTGACGATCTCATCTGGTATTTGTGGCATTAGACGTTCGCTGATAGCTAGGTCGGTCACGAAGCGAGTGAGGTCTCGATTGTTAACACCAATGATCTCGGGTTCATGGGGTAGCACGCGATCCAGATCGGTTTCGTCGTGAATTTCATAAAGTGAGTCGAGGCCTGCTAGTTCGGAGGCCTTCCGAAGGTTTTTCATCTCATCATCAGAAAGGGCTCTCACGATTATTAGGATTGCACGTGCACCTGCTTCAGCCGCTTCCGTAACCTGTATGGGGTGTAGCATGAAGTCCTTGCGAAGGCAGGGGATCGGACGACCTCGCTCGCGCATGTAGTCAGTTACTTCCCAGAGATCTCTAAGAGAACCCCCGAAATACTTTTCGTCGGTCAGGACGGAAAGGGCATCGACTTCCGCATTGAGGTACTTTCGCGCCTGATCAGGAGAATCAGGAATCTCGGCAATGTCTCCTGCGGAGGGTGAACGCCTCTTGATTTCCGCAATGACTGAGAGTTCATCACCCCCTGCAAGGGCGTCGCGGAAGGCACCCCGATTTGGGAACTTGTCAGCCAAACGTTCAAGGTCCTCGTCGCGGACGGGACGAATCCTGTCGGCGATCTCCTCGCGCTTCCACTCCATGATCTCAGCCAGTTTGTCCATTTTGCGAAATTTTTTTCCGGCAACGTCCGGATTATATTGCCTTGTAGCGAAAGCATGCAAGCATGCGTCGCCGTGAGCGAAATTCAACGCCTAAGGGAAATCGTGGCCAAACTCCGTGCTCCGGATGGTTGTCCGTGGGATCTTGAGCAAACGCACCAATCACTAGCACGCTGCCTTGTGGAGGAGACCTCGGAAGTGCTCGAGACCATCGATGCTGATGACCATGTGGCCATGGAGGAGGAACTAGGGGACCTGCTTCTGCAGGTCGTCATGCATGCCCAACTGGCTGAGGAGGCGGGGGCGTTTGACCTCGAGGGAGTTGGTCGGCAGATTAACGAGAAACTCATACGCCGTCATCCACATGTCTTTGGCGAAGGTGCGGAGCTCGAATCATCGGAGCAGGTGCTTGCTCGATGGGATGAGATTAAGGCAGAAGAGAAGGCTGCAAAGGGTAAGGATTTTGATGTACGCAAGATTTTTCGCGAACTTCCACCCGTTCTGCCCGCACTGCTTTTCGCACTCGACGTTTATAAACGAGCCGACAAGGCAGGCCTTTCGGAGGAGGGTTCGTGGGACAATGACGAAGTCGCCCACTTGGTGGACAACCTTACGGATGAAACCTTGGGTGAGGAATTGTTCCTTTTGGTGGCGGCGGCTCGCAAGGCTGGTATCGATCCGGAATCGGCTCTCCGTCGCTATGCCGGCAATGTGGTGGAGGAACTCGAAAACAGGGGTGGTTCCGCAAATAGTTCCCAAGATGAAGTCGGATAAGGTAGAGCTAGTCGAGGTCGAGGCCAGTGAAGGCCGTGTGATTTTGCCTTGCCGTATTCGCCGGTCCACTCGTGCCCGACGAATTTACCTGCGAGTCAAGAATGATGGTGAAATCCTTCTCACCTTGCCCCGACGTTGCGTCGAGAAGGAAGGCTTCGCTTTCTTGCGGAAAAATTCTCGATGGATTGAACGCAAGCTCGCCGAACCCAAGCTTAACACATCCCTTGAAAAGCATTTTCGTCGCGGCGGGAAGGTTTTTCTTGCTGATGGTTCGCGAGTCGTTCGCATCATTGCGAAAGCTCCTTCCGGACGCGTGTCTTGGTCCCTGCGGGTTGCCGGTGAACTTCAGTTGCTGATCGATCCAAAGGTTGCCGTTGAATCTCAACTGGTCGATTTGCTCCGCTCCTTGGCGAAGGAGTTGTTGCCTCCGCAGGTGCAGGACTTTGCTGAACAAGCAGGGGGAACCTTGAACCGGGTACAGATCGGAAACCAGAAGACTCGTTGGGGTTCCTGTTCCGGAAAGGGTACTATTTCTCTAAACTGGAGATTGCTTCTTTTGCCAATGGAATTGAGCGACTATGTGATCCTGCATGAACTCGCCCACCTCCGTCACCTGAATCATTCCAAGGCATTTTGGGAGCATCTGGAAAATCTTTACACTGATGCTCGTTGCGCTGACCACGAACTGAACAAAGTCGGAAAGAGCCTGATGGTTCTGGGGCGATCTCGCTAGACTTTCTTTGAAATCAGCAGCAGGGGTGAGGTTGCGTCGTGCGAGGTGTCGCCTTCTGTCGTGAGTTCCATATCGCTTCGTCCCAGTTCTCGAAGAACGGCCTCGCATTCCTCCCAACCGCCCATGTGTTGGCGATAAGCGACCACTGTTATGATTCCTTCGGGGCGCAATAATTTTGGAGCCATCTGCAGAGCCGCAATGGTGGTTTCTGTTTTTGTCGTTATCGCTTTGTCACCTCTAGGCAGGTAACCAAGATTGAATGTGATTGCCGCGACCTTTTCGTGTAAGTCGTGTTCCAAGGTTTCAAGCATCCGCCCGTGACACAAGTGATGTAGTTTTGCACGTTCGGCCAAGCCTCTTGAATGAAGAAGCTTTTTAGTGACATCAAGAGCAGTTTCTTGGATGTCGAAGGTATGAACCCACCCGGTTGAGCCGACTTTTGATGCTAGAAAAATCGTGTCCCAACCGTTGCCTGCCGTCGCGTCCACGGCAATGTCGCCGTCCTTAAGAATCTTTCCCAGTAACTCGTGAACCCGTTCGACCAATCTCATGTCGCCGACAGGGTTTCTGCCTCGGAGAACCGTTGAAGATCCAGTTCCGTTGGAAGTGATTCCCCCCCCAGCAAGTGATCCAGAAAAAGGTCTGCACATAGAGGAATCAGTGTTCCTCCCCGAGAGCCGAACCCATTGAACAAGTGAAGGAATGGGTTCTTAGGATGTGTGCCAATGATTGGCATCCGGTCACGGGTGGCTGGACGAACCCCGCTTCTTTGACCTCTTATTTTGGGCTTTGGTTCGCCAAGGTAGTCCAAGCCATTCAATATGGTTTGCGCCCCTTCCACCGTTGGATCGCCTTCTAGGTTGTCCCAGTCGAAGGTGGAACCGGCTAGAGCCTTACCGTGGTCTTGGGGC
>CAZWTI010000087.1:0-12438 GCA_964637065.1 uncultured Puniceicoccaceae bacterium | reverse complement strand
CTCGTGGGTAATCAAGTTGTTCTTGGCATCCTCAAAAGTTTTATCGACGGCTTGACGAAGAAGTTTCTTCACCTCGACGTCCTCGAGGAAGTCGCCGTAATCCGCGGAGTAAGCCGAAAGCTTTTCCCACTGGAAAACGGGCCCGTCGGTATTCACAATCGCATCGGCAGCGCCGCGGGCTTTCCAGAAACCGTTGAGCCACCAGAACAATCCGACTGAACCGGCAGCTATCAAAACTAACGCAAAGACGGCTGCAAACCAAAGACGCTTGGTTCGACCCTGAAGACTGTTGATGCGGTTCTTTACATGTGTCTCCGCCTTCTGGAGTTCCATCAACACGTCGGTGGCAACGGAATGGCCTATGTCTTGGAAGTCCTGCCGAAATCGCTTCAACTCATTCTGCTCCTCCAGATAAATCTCAAGAGTCTTGGAACCTGCAGCCTCGGCTTGCTGCATCTCGGCTACGCGGTTCTTGAAACGACCGACCAGATTTTCAAGTTCGCGCTCGGAACGAGCTTCGTCCGCCAATTCCTCGGCCCAATCCTTGTACTCGTTGTATACGTTGACGTCGTCGGGATCTAGTTCGGCCTCCAATTCGAACTCCTGAGCCAACTCGAAAAACTCGCCGATGAGCGCAAGCGAACCCTTCCAGTCGTCGGAAGACTTGTAGGTAGCCAACTCGACTAGAATTTCCTCCAGTCTTGCCTTGGCGTTGCGACGGTCGACATTGTGCCGAACGGCTAGGGCGTTCTCCCACTTTTCGCCCTTTGGGAGCACGACCCAAGCGGTATCCTCGATCTCCAGCATGAGGTCCAGGAACTCTTGCTCCCTGCCAGCGCTTATAAGTTCCTCGGTCTCATCGATTTTTTTCTCTAGAATCTTGACGCTTAGTTGGCCGAAATGACGTTTGGCGGCTCCATGATCCGGGTTCGCCTTGCGAATCATCTTGAGAATCTTGAAGGTGCGGTCGTCGTCCCGACTGCGGGCCGCAGTTCGGTACTCACGGAAGAGAGGACTGTCCTCCGTAATTTCCTTGTCGTAAAGACCGTTGAGCAAGTCCACATGGTCTTCCGACCAATTTGGTCCGAGATAAAGGCCCTTCTCTTCGCACAGACTCTTCCACTTGGCGTCATTCGCAAAAGAGAGTTTTTCCATGAGGACGAGCACGTCGGGCGGTTGCTCGGCCAGTTCGCGAGCCGCGAAGTCCTTTCCCGAGCGAATCAAGGTAACGCAATGGTCGAGACGCTCGTCTATCTTGGTGCGAAACTTTGCATATTCCTTGGCCAGCGAGTGCAGGACGGGATCTGTAGCAGTCTCGCGAAGAGCCTTCTCAATGCGGTCTATTAATCGGTCTATGTTCACGGCAATTTACGGGAGGTTCTTGGCATGTCCTTGAATTTCAGCGGAAAGTAACGATGTCTGCAACACGTTCTAGAGCTGGTTGCCCACCTACTACTGAATTAATCTTAAATAACGCGAGAGCCCATTTCTCGTTCGCTAAACGTTCCCTAGCTTGCTGGACTCGACTGCCGCCTCCGGCAAGAACTGTCGAACGAACAGCCTGCAAGTCGGAAAGTTTGGCTTTAAGTCTCTTGACCCAAGCTTCCGTACGAGCAAGTCCCTGGCGTTGCCTTTCGAAAAGGGCTGCCGCTTGAGGATCTCCATCGAGGAGCTTCATTGCCTTGGCATATTCTCCCCAAACCAAGGTCTGCGGAGGCACCATCTTGGAAGCACGCTCGAGGTAGGAAGTGTTGAACTTCTTGAAAGTCTCGACTGCAGCCTCCGCCTTGGGCTTGCCCCTAATGAGGAGCAATTCCTTCTGGAGTTTTCCTAACAAGCTTGTCTCCTTCTCGAAGTCGTCAAAAGCCTCTCTAGCTTGTCGCAATTCATTTGCAAGGTTGGTATCCTTCATCCCAAAGGCCATCTCGGCATGTAGAAAAAAATTCACTATACGGAATGCACTATGCACATCCCGCTCGGCTCGTTCCTCCGAATAACTGAAACCGGAAAGCGGAAGCTCCGCCTCCTTCTTGATAGTCTCTCTTGCGGTTCTCCAGAATTGACTGAGAGTCTTCTGGTTGAGATGAAATTTCTTGGCATCGCTGAGCTTCACAAGGCTTTTGCGAAAAGTGTTTCCCTGGGGATCATCCCAGCCAAGGGTCTGCTTGGCAAAAGCAGTTGTGAGTTCGAGAAGGTATTCACCGTACGAGGCTTCCCCGGGAACAAACTTCTGCTTGCCAATCATCTGACCGAAAGAAACTAGGTTTTGGTAAACATCCAAGTCCGGAAGCACAGCCTTCTTTTGGTTCAGGTCGGCCTCGTACCTTTGGATTTGCCCTTGGAGATTGCCGCCCAACCAATTGAAGTACTCGAAATTCATTACGATCGAGGTGGCCAATTCCTCGCCTTGCTTAGGTATCACGATGGCGTTCGGAAATCCGTTAATGGCACCCGTCACAAAGGCATTGGGGTCAGGCATGGAGGAAGAGAAAAAAACATCACGGCGGGAGGTTCCGCCGGAACCAACTGCAGGAGCTAGTAACAACCCATGCGTGCCCTGCTTTCCTTGCGTCAACACACGAAACCGCCGACCGACTGGCCAAGAGGGAACCAATCGAAAAGTGGACTGTTCCAAGGAAAGTTGATTCTTGCGTTCCACGGGCGGGTATCCGTTCTCAGCCGACAAATGCTTGTTCGAGATGAAGTAAAGATCGATGCACTCCTCACTACCGCGGGGAATCCGCAAAGCAAAGCCGCGATCTGCAGCATTCTTGGCCATGTCTGCAGTTAGATCGACGTCGACATACCCCCCCTTCTTCACGTCAAACTTAAGAGAGAATATGGCACGACTGGAACCCGCGGTCTTCAAACTGAAACTTGCGCGACTCTCCGGTTCGACCCGGTCTGTCTCGACTTCCACTGCAAATGTCTCGAAAGCATCCTCATTTTCCGCTAAATTGTAAAAGGACTTCGGGCCAGAAAAATTAGTCTGCCAAACTCGAGCTGAATCTAAGCCGTCAAAGACCCTGAGGAGGGCGTCGAGGGAGCTTGAAAAACGACTGGCCTCGTATCGAATCGAACCCGAACTTGGCAAGTTGAGTTGCCAGCGCGCAGCATTGCCCGGCAATTTTGTCCCCGGCAACCAAAGGACGTAACTCTCCACCGGCGTACGCCCCATCGGCCCGGCAGGATCAGGACCTTCAGTGACGCCCGACGAAGAGAGGGCAGGCAACTTGTAGGAGAGAGAGGTAATTCCTTCGGCGTCCTGCGTAATTCTAAGCTTCAAGCCTTTGCCCCCCTTTTTCAAGAACTCAACCGCCTTGAGAATTTTCTCCTCCTCTTCCGGCGCGAAGTGATAGTACTTGGTCGTCCCGAGGCCATCGACCTTGATCTTGACCAAGTTCTGCCCCTCCAGAACTTCAAAGTCCTGTGGATTACCCACCTCAAGCATGCCGGACTCCCCCTTGGGTTCGGGAAGAACAGGAGTCACCGGAGGGATGGCACTCGACCCGGGAATATTAATAGCGTCAATTCCAACGATGCGGCCATCCTCCAAGCGAAGTTTCACCGGAGCAACCGCCGTTGGGTTTTCTCGAAAAAAAGCAACGAGAGCTTGAACTTGGTCACGAAACTCGTGCCGTTCGACAGGAATTTCATAAGAAAGTTTGCCCTGCTCGGGAATGTCGAAGGTGACGGTGGAGCCATCTTCTGAAAGAGCCACGGCGTCTCCTCCGGAAATCTTGGCCTCAAAGGGTTCGCCAACCGCTTCTTCGGAAGTGGCTTCTTCGAGAGTCTCGATGGCAAGCAACCCTTCCGGACTTCTATTTAAGGAAATCCGGAGAGAATCATTGGGTTCATAATTCTCCAAAAAATTGAAGTAGTCGTCTTGATCCTGAAGGGAAAGGTTTACCGTTACCGGTTCCGGCGCCCCTACATCCAGCTTGATCCAGCGCAGAAGAGGATGCTTGTCCCGAAGCACAACGACTCCGGGCTCGCCGATCATTAGGGCGGCTCCCTCGACTACGGGTTCACCTTCAGGAGAATCAGTAGGTTTATCTATGTCAGGTGGCCCTTTGACGATATCATTGGGATCGGGTTCCTGCCCACCTTCGTTCAGCCAATCGCCCAAATTGAAGGCGAGTCCCACCACCAATCCTACAAGAAGGCATAAGGCCGTGGAAATCACGATCAGCTGCATGAGCCACGGTCTTTTCTTCCGCTTTTTCTGCGTGGAAGCCCCCGCATCCTGTGCGGCAACGGCGGAACCAGCAGGAGCGGCAGATGCAGTGTAGCCGGATGCTGTCTGCTGAAACTGCGCCATTTCCCGATCGGAGAAAGCTTTCGGAGCCTTGGCGCGCGTCTTGGGCGATTTTGCCCCGGTGGCCTTGACCTTGGGACCCTTGCGGGCGACATAGGCAAGATCGTCATCGATCGGGTCCTTCAAACTGCTTTGAGAGAAGTCACGGAGATCGAGATAATTGGGAGAGGACTGCTTCAAGCGTTCGGCTGCAGGTTGCCCTCTAGCTCCCACCCATGCAAAACCCCTGGCGTCGTCGTTTTCCTGCAGAAACGTCGTAAAGGAATAATCCCAGGCATCGAGAGAAAGCTTGTGCAGAGCGGATGACTCGGCAAAAAGCTTTAGCAGGCTTTCTTCCTGTCCCGCATGAACCTCAAGCACAACCGGCTTTTTCATCGCAGGAGAAACGAGTGTGGCGGCGTTGCCGGGGTCGTTGGTGGCGGCAAGCCAAGCATTAGCGGGGATAAGTCCGGGCGTCTTGCAGTTGGTCAGGTCGACTTCCTCCGATTCATCTAGGTATCGAGGTGGGTCTTCCCACTTGGCAAGCCAACCGGACCAGTTGGAGAGAATCTCGGCAGGAGAAGGTACAGTGGCTATCTCGAAGCTGTCGAGAATCAGGTGGTGGGCAATGTAATTAGTGCGGTTGGTGTAGTCGAGACCTGCGTCCCGAATGCGACTGACGACGAAAAACTCCTCGGAACCAAGAGCCAACTTTCGGAAAATGGCCACCTCGGCCTTGGGACCATCACCCTGTTGATTGAAGTCATAGAGGCTAAGGCGTTCCAGTTCTCGAACGAGACGACTACGCAGATCCTTGTGACGAGCTACCGTACAATAACCGGACCTCCCCGGCTCCAGTCCTTGGGGGGAACTGGTAAAGATGAGTTGTCGTGCCATGACTGGCGAAATCTATGCCTTAAAGTTAATCTACGCCTGATCGAACCCGGGAATCAAATCGGGTTCCACTTGAGAGAGAACCCAGAGGGTGGGCACCTCGACCATTACGGGATCGAGCTTTTCGGGATCGGGAGCAATGAATTCCTGATCTCCATTCTTAAAAGTCGCGGGACTGTGGCCAAAGGCGCTGACGGGGAAAAAACGCACGTTTGTGGAAAGAGCCTCAGAATTCGCTACGATAGAAGGATGCATATCCATCATGTATTCGCGAAGAATCTCTGAATTTTCGTCCACCACCTGAAGATCGAACTTCTTGTCGCGGATGGGCCACCGAATACGCTCCCAATCTAGTTGATCCTTGAGGATGTCGCATTTGCCTATCATGACGGCGACGGGAGCATCGATCTTGTCGGCAATGCTGATATTCTGGTTCTGCTTCACCCGCACTTCGAGTTCCGCCATAATAATGTCCTGCTGGTCAAGGCGCTTGCCCTTGGCATCCATGCCGAACTGAGGGTCTTCGTGTCCGCGAAGCATGCGACGAAACTCAGGACTAGCGATTGGATCGAAAAGGAAGAAGATCCCGGCGGAACTAGCCACGTGAAGGGTGCCGGGCGATTCATCATTGGCGATGCCGGGTTCGAAATGCTCGCCGGCATTGTCGTAAAAGATTAGGGAACAATCGTGACCCGTGCCGCGAGGATCCGAAAGGCTGAAGACGAAGGGCTTGGGCAAGGCCACCACTCGATCGTGTCGCTCCATGCGTTCGTACATCTCGCCTTCAAGTTGCGTTTTGATGAGCATCGATTCCGATGGATCGGATCCTGCAAACAAGCGGTTCTTCATAGAATTCAGTATCGCATTGTAGGTGGGATCCGCATCCCTAAAGGCGATCCCGAACTCACGAAACATCGTTCGCTGGAGCTGCCGAACCAAAACACTGAGATAGTATGACTTGCCGGCGCTCGGCGCCCCCACAATTGAAAAGATGTGGTGGGTAACATCCATGAAACCCGGAGGCAGCTTATGATGGCAATGAGGACATGCAACGTCGGTCGTGGGCAACCCCATGGCGTCCAAGGCCTGCCCCTTCGAGTTGAATTCGGTGGGAATGAAACGCAGCATCGCATCTTCTCCGAGCTTGCGATCACCACGCAGATCCTCGTGCAAGGCAATGCTGAGAACGTCGGGACGATCAAATCGCAACCAACAGATCGGGCATGTGAATTCTCCACGGTCAGGATCAACCACGATCTGTTCCTCGACAACTTCCTCTTCCTCCTCCTCCTCTTCTTCCAGTTGAAGGAAATCCAGCAAATGCACCACCCAGAAAGGTACGTCGAGACCAACGGGCTTGATGGCGCATTCGGCGACATCCGCTCCAGCTTCTCGGATTTGATCAATCACCTCGTAGCGGCCACATTGACCGTACTCGGCCCCACTTCTACCGTTAGTTAGAACCCATTGTCCTTTTTGAATCTGGTCCGCCCAAGACTTCGGGTCTCGACCTACGAAAACCACCAAAGGATATCCAGTGAACTGTAGGGTGCAAACCTCCTCCTCCTCCACCGTAAAAGGTTCCGCAAATGGCCCTCCATTAACCAGCAGACGTTCATCGCCCTTCTTGTTAGGGACTATACGAAAACTATTGCCTGATTTCTTGATCATGCAAGCACCTTCCCATTCATCGGAAGAAATCACCTGCCAGTCAGCATTTCCCAAACAACCAACGATAAAGGGAAATTTTTCCAGCATACGGAACTGGCCCTCCAGACAATCGTATATTCCAATAGTGTTCTTCTTTCCTATCACAATGAGAAAGCGGTATATCGGTTTAAATATATAGTTGGTGCATTTGATTCGTCAAGCGCTGATTCGATGAAATTCCTCTGAAAGATAAAGCAATTCGAAGGCAACGGGGTGTTTCAAGTGCTTAATTGTCACGAGACGTATGGAAAACATTTGGGCATCGAAAGCAAACCTAATTCGCGGGCGGGAGACTTAGCGTGGCGGATTTCTGATGCAATGCCGCTGAATGTCAGAAATTCCGTTGCCTGTGCTTATCCCTCTTTTTCAGAATTCTGGAGGGAGGTAAAAAATGTTGGGATGGATCGATTAAAGACCTTTAAAGCAGCCAATAAAAGAAACAATTGATACTAAGCCTGCAATCCATCAATTAAACGATTGATTGCCAACGGATTAGATTCTTTTAGCTCGTCGGGAAGATGTTCCTCGGGAAAACCTTGGTAGCAGACCGGGCGAGCAAAGCGGAAGATCGACCCGGTCCCGACTGAAGTGGAACGTCCGTCGGTAGTGGCCGGATAGGGGCCTCCATGCACGATGGAATGACAAACCTCAACACCAGTAGGGAACTGGTTGAACAGCAGACGCCCAGCTTTCGTCTCGAGAACGTCAACTAGGTCTTGGTTCTTTTCCAATTCCCCTTCGGAACCAAATATGCAAGCCGTCAGCTGACCTTCCAGACCTCTCGCGACTTCGAGCATTTGTTCCCTTCCCTCGCAAGAGACAAGTAGGGTTGCAGGACCAAAAATTTCATCGGCGAGGGAATGGTCACCTAAAAATGCGGAGGCATCGGTTGAAAATGCAGCAGCGGCGGCGTGACAACCACCAGCTCCTCGCTCCTCACGCAAATCAACTAGGCTTTGGACACCGGGACGATTGCTCATAGCCAAAAGGCCCTCTCCATAGGCGGCGCGAATGCCGGAGTGCAACATAGGGGCCGTAGTCGCCTCGCCCATAAGTGTTGCATAGGCGGCGCGAAAAGCATCGCCAGCCTCCCCTTTCTCATGAAACACAACCCCGGGGTTGGTGCAAAACTGGCCGACACCCAAGGTAGCTGACCCTTGAAGACCTTGGGCAATCTCATCACCACCATCCAACAAGGTTCCCGGAAGTATAAAGATCGGATTGACACTGCTCATCTCTGCATAAACAGGAATCGGTTCGGGACGAGCGGAAGCCAAGTCGAACAAAGCTCGCCCCCCTGCTCGGGAACCCGTGAATCCCACAGCCTTCAGCGAAGAATGCTTTACCAATCGTTGCCCCACTGTTCGACCTCCGCCAAAAAGCAGGGAAAAAGCACCCTCGGGCAATCCGCAGCTACTAACAGCAGCAATAACCGCCTTGCCGACTGCAAGAGCCGAGCCGGGATGGGCGTGATGGGCCTTCACCACAACCGGGCAACCAGCTGCAAAAGCGGAAGCCGTATCACCCCCGGCAACAGAGAACGCCAAGGGGAAATTGCTCGCGCAAAAAACACCGACGGGGCCAATTGGTCGCAGCATCGCTCGCAAGTCAGGCTTGGGGATTGGCTGGCGATCAGAAATGGCGTGGTCGATACGAGCATCCACCCAAGAGCCCTCCTCCACGAGGTCGGCAAACATCCGAAGCTGTCCGGATGTACGAGCAGTTTCGCCTCGAACGCGAGGCTCCGGGAGTCCCGTTTCAGTCGTAACGACTTGCGCGAGTTCCTCCACTATGCCGTCAATATTGTCGGCAACTGTTCGTAGAAACTTCGCCTTATTGCCTCCAGATAATGCCGCCAAATCCCCTGCCGCCTGCTCGGCTAAATCGACAGCCCTGTCCACCTCGACTTCGGAAGCGGAAAAATAACCGACAGGCAACCGATCGCCCGTCGCAGGATTAGTGGCGTGAATAAGTTCTCCGGAATTCTCTCCTCGGGAAAAGCCAATAAGTGATGATTCGCTATGTGACATTTGAATTATTATTAAGGTTTGAAGAAGTTAGCCGACGGGATTGATCAACGTGCCGATACCGTCGATGGAAATCGATACTTCGTCGCCGGATTGCAGGGTAAAGTCTTGTCCTGGCACGACGCCGGTCCCAGTCATGAGGAAGACGCCTGAGGGAAAGCTCGTCTCACGGAAAAGGAAACCAGCCAACTCCTCGGGTGTACGCTTCATCTGGGCCAAGGAAGTTTCCCCGGAGAAGGCAAGGTCATCCTCTCTCCGAATTTCAAGTTTGACTAACGTCTCGGAAGCGAGAGGACCTTTGGGAACCAACAGACAGGGCCCGAGACAAGCACAATCGTCGTAAGTCTTTGCCTGCGGGAGGTATAAGGGATTCTCACCCTCGATACTACGAGAAGATACGTCGTTGCCCACCGTGTAGGCCACGATATTGCCGGAAGAAGTGGCGAACAAGGTCAACTCGGGTTCGGGCACGTCCCACTCGGAATCCCGGCGAATACGAAAAGCTTCGCCTGGGTCGACTACACGAGCAGGAGTCGCCTTCATGAAAAGCTCGGGGCGATCGGCTTCATAGACACGGCTGTAGAAATCCCCACCACCGGCATCACGAGATTCCTCCATGCGTGCAAGGCGGCTCGAATAATAGGTTACGCCGGCGGCCCAAACCTCTTGCGATTCAATCGGCGCCAACAACTCTTCGCAAGCAAAGGTCTCGGCCTCTTCGGAAGGTTGATTGGACTCCACCAACTCCAGAAGAAAAAGGCGAAGGTCATCACGGTTAATGAGAATGTCCCAATCGTCCTGATCCGACAGAAAACGAAAGCTCCCATCAGTTTCGACTACGGGTCCTCTCTTGGTCTTGTATAGCTTCATTAACGATTACTGATCAATTGTTTACATTTCACACGGACGCCGTTTTCATTGGACTAAGAAAACCATGCGAAAGCGTAAAACTCGCCAATACAAAAATCAAGGCGACAGCTGGAAAGAAACTGGATCGGGGAACCATCATCCTGCCCATAGGTTCCAGCGATAAACACTGCAAGCCGTTTCGCAAGAAAAGGAGAATTTCGAGAGAAAAATGGTGGAGCCGAGCAGATTCGAACTGCCGACCTCGTCATTGCGAACGACGCGCTCTTCCAACTGAGCTACGGCCCCAAAAAAGATGGTTAGGATGTTGCCCGCAGCATCCGTTTAGGCAAGTCAGAAAGCTACTTGAGGGGCAGTTCCACACAGACGATTTCACGATCGCTGCGTGCATAGACGCGGTTGCCTGCATAGGCGGGGTGGGCCCAAGTCTTGCCGATCACTTGATCTCGGGCCAGCTCCGTATAACCCTTCGGCGAAAGCTCGCACAAAATCAGCTCGCCGTTCGCGTTAAGGGCAAGGACCCGATTCGTATCGCCAACCCAAACCAGACTGGCTTGAGGATTACGGGCCTTGGGCGTCAGCCTGTGATCGTCGCGCCAACGAATTTTGCCCGTCTTTAGCTCAAAACAAGTAAGACCATTGCGACGATCCAGCAGGTAACAAAAGCCGTTGCGATACAACGGTTGAGACATGAGTCCGCACAGGGCATCTTCATCCTCCCAGAGAATCCTTGCATCGTTCGGTTTATCTCCGAGCTTGATGGCCTTGGAACCATTCCAGTAGCCACAAACAAGGACGATTCCCTCCCGATAAATTGGGGAAGCGATGGCCACGCCATACTTGATTTTGTATGGAATTCCCCAAAGATTGGAACCGCCGCCAACGGGAACGCCAACCACGTTTTCCGGCCCCCAACACAGAAGTTCGCGACGTCCGCCGCGTTGAATGAGTACGGGGGAACAGTAGCCTGCGGCCTCGTCGCCGGCTCGCCAATGGGTCTTGCCCGTTGCGGAATCAAGGGCCAGAACAGCTCCTCCGGAACCCGCTCCGACATGATAGAGAAGGAGCTTCCCAAAAGGTTCGGGTGAACCTGCAAAACCCCAGAAAGGTTTCTTCGCCTTCTCCTCCTTAACCAAGTCCCTGAACCAGAGTCTCTTCCCTGACTTTTCATCTAGACAAAACACATGCCCCACGGCACCCGTCCCGAAGACCTTGCCTTGGTGAATAGTCAGAGCAGCTCGAGGACCATTTCCATAATCAAGATCCTTGTATTCAACGGGATAGGAGAATTCCCAAAGGGTATTTCCATTACGAGCATCCAGACACAGCACACGCTCGGTCTCGCCATGTTTTGCCTTATCAGGGCGATCCATGAGAAAGACCCGCCCGTCCCAAACGGAAACACCTGCGTATCCTGGTGAAACCGGCTTCTTCCACACCCTCTGCAAGCCATCGTCAGGCCATGAATCGGCAAGCATGGGAGCCTGCCAAGAACCGTCTCCTCGAGGACCACGCCATCGCGGCCAATCCTCACTAAAAAGGAAAGTATGGCAACCAAGCACTAAGGCAAGAAGCAGGATTCGTTTCACTTCAGAAAAAATTCTGGGTCGCGAAGATGTGCTCGCGGTGGACGTAAATGCCCACACCGAGGTAGGCCTTGGCTGTGTCTAGGATGTTAGCTCGGTGAGGAGGACTGGCCATCCAACCATCCACTAATTGCCGGGCAATCATGGCCTCGGATTGCCAACGTATGCGTTTGCGAATCATCTTGCCGTCGCGCAGAATACGCTGAAAGGAAGCATAGCGCCCGACCCTGCCTATATTTTCGTGAATGGCGAGACGAGGTTGTGCACCCGGGCTAGTTCCGAGACCTGTAAAGCCTGACTTGCGAGCCCTTGCGGTAGGATCGTCGCCATCCGGATTGTTGTGGCTGAAAAAACCGCGGTTTGCCATGTCCATGCTGTGGGTGCGAGCCACCCGAGCGATTTGATCGTTATTCCCCAAAGCATTGATTTTTCGTACTTTGCGAATCTGGTTGACCAATTGTAACACATATTGCTCGACAACTTCCACCTTCACATCGGGTGCTGCCCGTAACTCTAGGTCACTAAGGGGTGGTGGTTTGCTCGGATCCGTAAAGACAGGAGGGGGCTTGGGCTTGGCGGTGGGAACCTGCAGACTTCGAGCGTGGGTCTGGTCGGCAGGACTGAGACGAGAAAGGGGAAAGATATAGACTTGGCCAGCCTTCTCAAGCTTCACCTTGTCACCCTCAATCCCGCGGAACACGGCCTGGATTTCACGACCCTCTACGTCACGCCAAGTACGTAAACTATCGGCAAAAGGGTCATCTGCAGCAGGTAAAAAGCCAACGGCGAACAAATAAAACGCTGAAGAACCGAGAATCTTCACGCCTTCACTTTGCCTTGACTGAGGCAGAGGGCAAGCACAGCCGCAAACTTCCAGTTAATTTCCACAGTCCGGGATAACTCTTAATCACTCGTCCTACTTCGATTGGCATCCGTAAACGTTTCGGTCTCCATGAGGTTGACCCATTTGCCGTATCCTATCATCACCGAAAATTGAGAAAGCAGTTTCAGACAAACCAGTCAGGGGAAAACAAGATCAGGCGATGACGTCGTGGAT
>CAZWTI010000086.1:0-3244 GCA_964637065.1 uncultured Puniceicoccaceae bacterium | reverse complement strand
CTCGCAGAAGCGAGAAGACAATCAAATGACAGAGAAAAACTCGATTTGGCGTTGGCTGATTACCGCAGGTTCGTAGACGAGTATCCCGAATCCCCCATGCGCTCAAACGGCTTGTACGGGTTGGGTTTGGCACTGATTCAGAAAGGCCAGTACAGTGCGGCCATCGATACGTTGGAGGGGTTACTGCGGATAGATCTGGATTCGCCGTTGGCGCCGTCTGCGCTGTTTGAGATCGGACACCTTTTGCGCCGGCAAGGAAAGCTGGAAGACGCCGCCGTCCGCTATCGGGAGCTGTTGTGGTCATTTCCAAGCTTCCCCCAAAGACGGCAAGTACAACTCAATCTGGCGGACATTCACTTTGATTTGGCGGAGTTCGGTCTGGCACTGCGGCTCTCCCGTCAATCGGCACCTTCCGTTGAAACCGACGACGCCGTTTGGCGCCAAATTGCCAGCTGCCACCGACAACGCGGCGAAGCCAAGGAGGCGCTAGCGATTCTACAAACCGTTGCCGCTAACGAACCCGACGCGGCTGACCTAGATAGCCTCTATTTTGCTGCCGCAGAACTGTTGGCTGATCTGGGCCGAAAACAGGAAGCGGCACATCAATACCATGATTTAAGCCGCGAGCTTCCAGAGAGTACTCTTGCGCTACCAGCGGCTTTGCGCTCGGCGGACCTGTACTTCGAGTTGGGTCAATATGCTACTGCTCACCCGATATACGTACCCCACCTAGGAAAGGTGGCAAACGAGCGTCCACATGCCCGCGCCGCTCTATCCCTCTTTCGAGCATCGAAAACGGATGCAGCCCGCGAAGCGGTCAAACGATTCCGCAAACGATTCGGTAAAAAATCGCCTTGGTTACAACTTTTCCAGCTCGAGGAAGGTCAATCCCTTCTTTCCAACGACGCGTTCGAGCCGGCACTGAAGATCTTTCGCGAGGTAGCAAAGGGAGATGGGCCCTGGGCCAGTGATGCGTCGTACTTCGAGGCAACAACACTCTGGCAGCAGCATCAAGAGGCACCGACCGAAGAAAGCGGACCTTATGCTTTGAACGCCCAAGCCCGTTTCATCGAGAACCATCCAGAAAGTCCGCGGGGTTACGAAGTGCACCGACGACTAGGACACTACCATTTTGGGGTGCGCAGTTATTTGCTGGCGGCGGCGGCCTACAAGCGCAGCTTGCATGGCGCCGCCTCCGGTGTCCTCAAAACTGAAGCCATCTGGCGTCTGTTGGAGTGTTATTCGCGCGCCTACGAATACGACGAGGCGCACCGCGTGGCCCTGCGATTGTTGCACGAATTCCCCGCCCACCCGCAAACCCAGTACGTGCAGCTCCGTATCGGTATAATTCTGATGGAGAAAGGCCAATACGCCCAAGCCATCGCCCAATTGCGCGATGTATTGCAATGGGCGACCGGCAACGATGCTTCCGAAGCGCGTTTTTACATTGGCGAATCCTACCGCAACATGGGGGAATATCGCAAGGCTATCGAGGCGTATTATCGGGTGAGTTTCCATGGTGCTGACGGATTCAGCCAGTGGATATCATCCGCCGACTTCAAGCGCGCCGAATGTCACGAACAGTTGAACGAACTGGCTACTGCCGAGAGTGTTTACCTCCGGATTGTGCAGCGGGAGGGTGCTGACAGTCCCCAGGGGGCCATTGCTAAAAAGCAGATCGCTTTACTTCGACAGCGCGCGCAGAATTAGCGGGCAGTTCCGTCCGCGCCAAAACAGGGAGAGGTTATAGATGTCACACGTTTCCTTCTTGCGTCAGGTTCCGCTGTTCGAGAGCCTCAACGATCCCGAGATCGACGCCCTCTCTGAACTGACTTTCACGCGCACCTTTGCCAAGGAAACGGTCATTATCTTAGCGGAAGAGGAAGGGAACACCCTGTTTATCATCAAGAAAGGGCAGGTCAAAGTCAGCATCGTCAGTGAGGAAGGTAGAGAAGTAATTCTATCGCTGTTAGGAGCTGGTGCGGTGTTTGGTGAGCTGTCTCTATTGGATGGCAAACCGCGCTCGGCTAACGTGGTGGCCACCGAGGACACCGAGTTGATGACTTTGCGGCGGCCCGATTTCATTCAGCTCATCTGCAAAACCCCGCAGATCGCCACGGCGTTGTTGGCCGAACTCGCTTCCCGCTTGCGCAAGACCGACCGCCAGATTGAAAGCCTCGCTCTGCTCGATGTTACCAGCCGCATCTCCGAAACCTTGCTGCAGCTAGCTAGCGAGCAGGGAATTGAATCGGAGAAAAACGTGGTGATTCGCAATCGGCCAACCCATCAAGAGTTAGCCAACATGTCGGGAACCACCCGCGAAACCGTATCGCGAGTGCTAAAACAGCTGGAAAGCCAAGGGTACATTATGTCGAAGGGGCGGCAGTTGATCATCCTCCACGAAGCGAGCTGGGCCAAATAGAAATACCCGCTATGGCCAAAGCCCGTCGTATTCTCATTCTGACCCAGGATCCCGCTATGGCCGAGCTAGGCAGCGAAGCGCTTTCCGGGGGGGGGCACCAGGTATTGCAGGTACGTAACCTTTCTATGTTGCCCCCACTACTGGCCGAACACGGCACTGATCTGGTAGTGATAGACCTCAACCTGCCCGACAAAGCACTGCGCGGGACCGCCGAACTTTTTGGTGCTCATCCCGAAACGCCGGTGCTGGTATTGGGGACATCTTCGCCTTCCATTTGGGAAGAAGTCGCGCCAGGGAACCCTCTCGAGGTGCTGATTGAACCACCGTACTCCGTGGAGGGAGTGCGAGATACCGCCAGCAGATTGCTTGAAAAGGGACATTTTCTCGCCGGCAAAGAGCTAATCGGCAGCTCACCTGCAATGCGGGAGCTGCGTGAGCGCATTCTCTTGGTAGCACCGTCGATGATCTCGACAGTCCTTTTGACTGGTGAAAGCGGGTCGGGCAAGGATCAGGTGGCTCGGGCGATTCACGATCAGAGCATCCGACGTGAGGCCCCTTTTAAACCAATCAATTGCGCCGCCATTCCCGACAACCTGCTTGAAAACGAGCTCTTTGGGCACGAAAAAGGAGCGTTTACCGATGCCAAGAGCCAATACCGTGGCGTGTTCGAGCAGGCAAATTGTGGCACCGTGTTTCTCGACGAAGTTGGCGAGATGTCGCTGGCCGCACAAGTACGTCTTTTGCGCGTGTTGGAGCAGCGCGAAGTCACCCGTATCGGAGGCAGTGGTTCCGTAAGCGTAGACATCCGCATAATCGCTGCCA
>CAZWTI010000085.1:0-2759 GCA_964637065.1 uncultured Puniceicoccaceae bacterium | reverse complement strand
CTTCGCTCCTCTCGGCCCCTTTCTCGCGACCATCGACGAGATCGAGAACGTCGACGACCTAGGCATGTGGCTCGACGTAAACGGCGAACGCAAACAGGAAAGCAACACCGGCAACCTGCATTTCAAGATTCCGTTCATCCTCCACTACCTGAGCCAGTTCATGACTCTCCTGCCGGGGGACGTCGTCTCCACCGGAACTCCCGGCGGCGTCGGGCTCGGACTCGACCCGCCCCAATACCTAAGGCCCGACGACGTGGTCGAGCTTGGAATCGAGGGATTGGGCCGGCAAAGACAAGCGGTCGCAGCAGCTCCGTGAATCTGGAACTCAAGGGCAAGGTCGCTCTCGTCACGGGAGGTGCCAAAGGCATCGGAGGCGCCATCGTCAGATCCTTCGCGGCGGAAGGAGCCTTGGTCTCGAGCGTCGACCGCAATCCCGACGTCGCAGCCAAATTAATCGAGGAAATCGAAGTCGCGGGAGGCAGCGCCTGCTGCATCCCGACCGAACTGACCGACCCAGAGGCCTGCCGCTCGGCTATCGAGCAGACGGTTGACCGCGTCGGTCGACTGGACGTCCTCGTGCACAACGCGGGCGTGAACGACGGCGTGGGTCTGGATGGGACGATCGATGACTTCCTGAACTCGCTCCGCAAGAACCTGCTGCACGTCTTCGCCCTTACGCATCATGCCCTGGAGCATCTCGTTTCGTCCAAGGGCGTCGTAATCAACGTCGGTTCCAAGGTAGCCGAGACGGGCCAAGGGGGAACGTCTGGCTACGCCGCGGCAAAAGGCGCCATGAACGCTCTCACACGCGAATGGGCCCTGGACCTCGCCGAGCGAGGGGTTCGCGTCAATGCCGTAATACCCGCGGAGGTCATGACGCCCATGTACCGAAGATGGCTCGATACGCTCGACGACCCCGACGCAACCCTACGTTCAATCGAGGCGAACATTCCGCTGGGCAAGCGCATGACCTCTGACAGGGAGATCGCGGATGCCGTGGTCTTTCTCGCATCTCCGCGCTCGTCTCATACCACCGGGCAAATCTTCCATCCCGACGGCGGCTACCTTCATTTCGATCGGGCTTATGGAAAAATCAAGATAGACTAGCGATTCTCGTGAAAACCGACGTCTGCATAATCGGCGGCGGCATAGTGGGTCTGGCGACCGCATACCGCCTCACGAAAAAACATCCCGACAGGACCGTCGTCGTCCTGGAGAAGGAACCCCATTCAGCCGCGCACCAGACGGGACACAACTCGGGCGTGCTCCACTCGGGAATCTACTACAAGCCCAATTCCCTCAAGGCCACAAACTGCCGCACGGGCAAGCTCGCCATGGAGACCTTTTGCGAAAAGGAAGGGATAGAGCACGAGATTTGCGGAAAGGTCATCGTCGCCCTCGACGAGGAAGAGATTCCTCGCATGGAAAATATCTTCAATCGAGGTCAGGCCAATGGCGTGAAATGCGAAATCATCTCCAAGGAAAGACTTTCCGAGATCGAACCTCACTCCGCAGGCGTCGCCGCCATTCACGTGCCCGAGTGCGGCATAGTCAACTATCGACAAGTCTGCGAACGCCTGGCCGAGAGAGTCATCGAAGAAGACAATCGAATCCTATACCAGACAAGAGTCACAAAGATTGAAACGAATTCGGGAGGTCTCGTCGTCCACTCCGATAAAGCGGAAGGCGAAACCGCCTACCTGGTCATCTGCGCGGGACTTCACTCGGATCGAGTGACCAATCTCGGCGGGGAAATTCCACCTGCCATGATCGTTCCCTTCATGGGCGAATACTACGAGTTAAAGCCCGAGGCCAAACACCTCTGCCGACATTTGATATACCCCGTCCCGGACCCACAGTTTCCCTTTCTGGGCGTGCACTTCACGCGCATGATCGACGGTTCCGTCGAATGCGGTCCCAACGCCGTGCTAGCCTTTGGTCGCGAAGCCTATGGCAAATTCGACCTGAACCTGCCCGATCTAATGGAGTCCCTCTTTTATGGAGGTTTCCAGAAAATGGCCTTGAAGCATTGGAAGATGGGCCTGGGGGAAATGTGGCGCTCCTACAACAAGAAGGCCTTCGTCAAGGCTCTGCGTCGACTCGTCCCCGAGATCAGCTCGCAACACTTGGTAAAAGCTCCCGCCGGGATCAGGGCGCAGGCCGTGACTCCGGAGGGGGCCCTGGCGGACGACTTTCTCATACAGGAAACCAACCGAATAGTTAACGTCTGCAACGCGCCCTCACCCGCAGCCACGGCTTCGTTGAACATAGGCAAGGAAATAGTCGACAGGCTTGCAGAGAGGTTCTGACTGATGACGCCGGAGAAGGGCGTCGAGCAAGGTTTCAGGACTTACTTAATCGATCCATTTCCTCCAGCAGTCGCTCAACTTCGTCCGGAGTGGCGTAATGGAGAAAGCCGGCTCGGACGAGTCCGTCGGGCTCGAGCCCCAACGCCTCGGTTGCGGGTTGGGCATAAAAATTGCCGTGCCAGGTAAAAATGCCGGCCCGTGCAAGCCGTTCAGAAACCTCGCGAGGAGTTAACGCCTCGTGGCGAAAGGAGAAGGTTGGAACGCGTTCGGCCACCCGTTCAGGATCGCGGATGCCAAAAAGTTCGTAACCCTCCAGCCGAGAAAAGCCTTCAAGAAACTGTTTGGTCAATTCGTTCTCGTATTCCTCGATTGAAGATAGGGCCAGGCATAGCGAATGGCGTCGCGAAGAAGAAGTCTCCGCAGTCGACAGGGAGGCGAGGTAATCGACGG
>CAZWTI010000084.1:0-2996 GCA_964637065.1 uncultured Puniceicoccaceae bacterium | reverse complement strand
ACCCAATGAGGATCAGACCCTATTGTCTTGGTTACCAACTTAGGCTTATCCAACTCGTCAGGAAACTGCATTTGATAAACCCCTCGATTACCCCCAAAATCACTAGAGAAGGCTAGTTTTTGTGATTCCTTATGCCAAAAGGGATCAGTTTCCTTGGAACCGGAAAGCTCTATACGTCGAATACGATCATGCAAATCCTCAAAGTCGATTACAACACGAGGGATTTTTTTGGTAGGCTTGACTTTTGGTAACGGCGGGCCAGCAGGATCAATCTTTTCTGCCTTACGTGGTGAGTCGTCAGTCCTGCTAACCCGAGAAGTGCGAATTTTCCGCCTAGCATCTTCGAGCTTGGAACTGCGTTGTGATTCAACTTCGTCATCGGTCACGAAGTAAGCATAATGCAAATCCATCTCATCGTTTCTTCCTCGCCTTCCAACAAATGCCAACATGCGTCCATCAGGGGACCATCTCGGAGACCCATCCCAGTTAGGATGCCGAGAAACATTGTAAGGCTCCACTTCATTTGTAGCAGAAACACTCCAAACATCCCAATTGTCATTGCTATCTTTTGCTTGCACAGTAAGCCAACTACCATCAGGAGACCAATCGTACCCGGGGAACACGGTCGAAGATATGAGTGCGCGTGGAGAAAATTTATCAGTTGGTGTAACTACCAATTCACCTGTCCCACGACAAAAAGCAAGCAGCTTGCCGTCAGGACTTATGGATAGACGATTTTTATTTGATTTGCTATCATGAGAAGAAAATCGAGTCTTTTCGAACTGATCATTTTCAAACCAGAACTTATCGTCCAGATTTCTCTTGGCCTTCCAGATTTCTGTACGATTTCCAAAATCCCGAAGAAACCAGATTTCTTTGTTTTCATTACTAAATACCGCCTCAGTTTCGTGTGAACTTGTATCTCCACAAATAAGAGTGGGTTCACGCAAAACGGTATCCATAACCCATAGGTCACCTCCAGCACTAAAGACAATCTCAAGAAAATCATCCGCCCACCCTATACCTTGTCTCGATTCATTATTCCAAATGGTATCATACCAACGTCGACGGCTAGCTTTTCGTATGGAATCCTGACGACTCCAGAGGTTGATTTTAACTGGTTCTTTTTCAGCTTGAGGGTTAAAACTATAAAAGTCGAAAAGTGTTCTAAAAATTATTGTTTGTCCATTTCTAGAAATGCGAGGAACTATTACTGAGTCATCATTGAAGAAAGTAAGTTGCTTATTCTTATTGGAAGACAAATCCCTGTGCCACATATTGAAACATCCGTCTTTATCGCAAACATAATAGAATCCTGTACCGTCCGGTTTCCAAAGAGGGGAACGGCATCCATAATTTTCTACACAGAGAGATTTGAATTTTTTTGATTTAAGATCAAAGAGCCAAATCTGGGAAGAACGTGGACCGCGATAACCCTTACGATAAAGCATATTTCCACCCTCTCTTACGAAAAGGATTTTACTGCCATCAGGTGACAACGCGCCATGACGAGCAGAAGCATCAAAAAGAATTTGGTCATCCTTGACGCCACTAAGGTCAACACGAACCAATCGAGTGGAATCGAACCCGCCGTGATCTCTGCGAACCTTAGCAAGAATGAACTTTCCGTCGGGAAACCATTCAAGAGGCGTATAACCCTCACTGTGTTTGCTAACCTGTACAGGAAGACCACCGCTAGATGAAATTGTGTAGATGTTCCAGTAGCCATCGCGTTTGCCTGCAAAGGCGATTTGTTTTCCGTCGGGCGACCATGAGGGCCAATGCTCCTCGGCAGGATGTCTCGTAAGTTGACGGACATGACCACCACCGATCCCGGCGACCCAAATATCACCTCGCCAAACAAAGGCGAATTGGCTGCCATCTGGGGACACTGAAGGTACCGCCGCTAATTCAATTCTTTCTCGTTTTTTCTCATTGCCGAAAAGAGGCAATGGCAGAATGAATAAAATAAATATGTTAAAATAATTCTTCATCGGTCAGTTTTGGAGAACCTTCTCGAGATATGGAGCAGTTGGACTTGATTTAGTGTTTAAAATGTCTTCGGGACTACCGGAAAATAGAATCTGCCCACCTTCATTCCCCCCACCGGGTCCCAATTCGACAAGGTAGTCAACATCCGCAAGAATGTCTAGATTATGCTCTATCACCACAACGGTATGTCCTTCTTCCACAAGTCGATGGAAAAGGTGCAGAAGCTTTACACAATCTGCCGCGTGCAGACCAACGGTTGGCTCTTCCAGCAAGTAAAGATTTCCTCTTTGTCGAACACTAGCATTTCTAGGAATCTTTTTCTGAAACCTGAAACCCTTTGAAAGTTCACCAACAAGTTTAACGCGCTGTGCTTCGCCTCCGGAAAGTGTCGGGGAACTTTGTCCCAGACTAAGATAACCAAGCCCCGTTTCGACCATCAGGTCCATTAGAGACTTTAGCTTCTGGTCGAATGAAAAGAATTTGGCTGCCTCGGAGAAAGAAAATTCAAGGATTTCGGCTACATTTTTCCCTCGCCACCTCAAGTCGAGAATTCCTTCACCATAACGCGCCCCATTGCAAATTTCGCAAGTGACATATGCATCGGGAAGAAAGTTCATCTCAAGTTTTACCTTCCCGGCACCCTTACAACTATCACAACGCCCACCCTTGACATTAAAAGAAAATGCTCCGGGAGGAAGTGCCCTTGCTCGAGCTTCCGGAAGCATAGACATAAGTAAACGAATCCGATCCCATGCTGCAATGTAAGTTGCGGGCGTAGAACGAGGAGTTTTGCCTATAGGAGATTGATCAACTTCGATGACTTTTGCGAACTGGTTTCCATTCAGTATTTTACGAATGGGTTCTTTCTTATTCAAGCCATCCGGCAAAATCCCTAATTTGAACAGTTCTTGTCCCGAGAGGTCTTTTTCTTGGATTTTTGCAGCATATTCCATGGCTGGTTTGACCAAACTTCGGGCAAGAGAAGACTTTCCTGCACCAGAAAC
>CAZWTI010000083.1:0-4909 GCA_964637065.1 uncultured Puniceicoccaceae bacterium | reverse complement strand
AGTTGAAATCCATAGAGAACCTTTTCGTCGAGACATGTTGAGACCATTGAATGCGAGCAGAGTGTCAAGAGTGTTGCCTGCATTGGCTCCTGCGAGGAGTTGGCCTAGAGCAAACTGAGAACTTATTCCCGCGCCGAGAATCATTGATGGCGTAGGGAGTCCGGGAGTTGCTCCGGCAGCGGGTGTAGGCAAATTTCTACGGAAGGCGCCTAAGCCGAAAAGGAAATGGCCGGAGGGTGCGTCGAGAAGTTCATTTGCAGAGGCGTCGAAACCGGGGATTGCTGCATCGATGGTAAGCTTTTCCTTGTCTCCGGGAAGCATTTCAAAGAAATGACCGAGAGTTTCACGCAGGGTGCTGCGAAATACCTCGGAATCAAAGGATAGACCTGCAACAAGGGGCAGGTCGCCCGGAAGAGAATCAAGAAGATGATCCGGAGTTCTTAAAGTCTCATCGCCTTTCTCCATAGGCTGGGCTTCGGGATTCTCGATTTCGAGAATGAGTCGGCCGGATTGCGATGTGAGACGAACTTCAAATTTGGTTTCCAGCAACTTGCGAAAGACGGGAAGCAATGTTTTCCAACGATCGTTGGGCCAAAACTTTCGGGCGAGATCTGCAAAGCTCGTTCCATCGACATAAAGGGTAAGGTCGGCAGGTTTCCCAAGATGTTTCTCTAGAGTTTCTGGTAGCTTTTCTCTAGGGGAATCCAACAAGGCTCGGGCGGTTTGTGCGACTTGCGTCAAGGGATCAATGGTTTTGTTCCCCATTGGCGCTATGCCGATGAGTGCAAGGACTTGGCCCTTGATGGCGACACCGATATTTTTGCCTGCAGCTAGATAAATCTTGAGGCCTTTAGCTTTTTCTTCACGTAAATTTGCCTTCTTGGCTATGGCTTCAAGGTTCGCAGAAACTTTTTCTTTGTCCGCGGCAACAAGAATGATGCCAAGTGTGATCGGATCGTCTTCCTCATGACCGCCCCGAAGAAAAACCCTGGCCGGAGTCTTGAGGTTCAAACCCGTGGCGTTGGGGTCATTCAGAATTTCGGCTGTCTCGGGAAGAAGTTTTTCAATCCGTCGAAGTATGGGTTGCCATTCCCGAGTGTCCAAATATGCGGACTTCTGCAAAAGTTTCCCCAAGTGGATGGAGGCTACGACATAGGCATCTTCGGGTATCCACCTTGCCGTCCCGGAAAGCTTGGCGTAAGGCGTGGATGAAAAGAGAACGAAAAAGAGGCCTACTATGGCGAGGCGGATAGTCATACTAGTTAAACTGTAAATTAGATGGTGAACTTTTATTCTTTAAGTCATCATAATGATTGGCGTTGCTGCAGGGTCAAATTTTCTTTCGGGGTTGCTTTTTCGTTTTGGCTAGAAACTTACTAAAGGAATGTTTACCGGCATTGTGGAAGGGGTGGGCAAGGTCGATTCCTTTATGGAAAGGGAGGAAGCTTGGCGTCTCGTGCTGGAGTTGCCGTTTTCCGACGCTGGCGGTTTAAAGATGGGTGATAGTGTTTCGGTATCCGGATGTTGTCTTACAATCTCCGAGATTTTTGGTGGCAAGGCCAGTTTCGATCTTCTGGAAGAAACACTCGTTCGTACAACCTTTGGCTCACTTTCGAGGGGTGACAGGGTTAACCTCGAGAGATCCCTCGCTGCGGACGGACGATTGGGCGGTCATTTCGTGACTGGGCACGTCGACGCCACCGGCGAGGTGACGACCTTTGAGCAGAGGGGAAAGAACATTTATTTTCAGGTCCAGGTGCCCAACGGGTTTGCTCAATACTTGGCTGACAAAGGAAGTGTGGCGGTAGACGGATGCTCGCTTACCGTTTGCGATGTCGAACAAGATCAGTTTGCCGTTTGGTTGATTCCGCACACCCTCTCCCTTACGACGCTTGAAACTTGTGCGGTGGGCGATCTCGTGAACTTGGAATTCGACATTCTGGCGAAGTATGTGGAGCGTATATCGGCGAGGAAGTGAAGTTTGAGAGAATCTGCTGAATGAGCTTGAACTTGGAGGATGGCGTCAACGCGGTGCTGGAAGAATTGAAGCGTCAACGGCAAGAAGGCTTGGAGTCGATTTACTTGGAACAGGCAACGCTTGACGAACTGCGAGCCGCCTTGGGTTCACGAGTGGTTGAAATTCCAACTCCCGAGAACCCGACCGCGAAGCACAAGGAATTATCGAAACTCATCGCAAAACCTCATGGCGAGAAGATTAGGGGCGAAGCTACCCCTTTATCGACACCGCCTGTCGTTAACTTGATGGAAGGATCGAAGGAGAGCAGGACTTCCCAACTTCGGGAACAGGTTCTAGCCTGCTCGACATGTAATGCAAACCTGAATCCGGGAGCCAAAGTAGTTTTCGGCGTTGGAGATTTGAATGCCGAGATTTTCTTTTGTGGAGAAGCTCCGGGAGCGGATGAGGAAATGGCGGGCGAACCCTTTGTTGGTCCTGCGGGCAAGTTGCTCGATAAGGTCATTGCGACAATGGGTCTCAGTCGCGAAAAGGTTTACATCGGGAACGTCATGAACTGGCGTCCTCGACATCAGCAAGCATTTGGCAATCGCCCGCCGACCGACGAAGAAATGCAATTCTGCATGCCCTATCTAAAGGCACAGATAGAGATTGTGGAACCAAAGGTGATCGTGGCCCTTGGTCGGATTGCTACTAATGGATTGTTGCAACCTGACCCGAACTTGAAAATGGGTGATCTTCGCGGGAAGTGGTCGGAATTCGGGAAGGTTCCCGTTATGGTCACCTATCACCCTTCTTACCTCTTGCATAACCCAAGCAACCTTGCAAAACGAAGGGTTTGGGAGGACTTGCTGATGGTGATGGAACGACTTGAGATGTCCATTTCCGAGAAACAAAGGGCTTTTTTCCTGTAGGTTTCCATCCTGTTCGTGAAGGTTCTGATCGTACTTGCCGGAGATCCGCCGGACGAAGCCCTTCTCGAGTGGCGTGTAGACGAAGCCGACTTCGTGATCGCTGCTGATGGCGGGATGAAGCCACTCCTTCATGCTGGGATTCAACCCGACCTTCTGGTTGGTGATTTCGATTCCTTTAATCCCAGTACGTCTGGTTCTCTTTCTTGCAAGGTTGTCCTCGAAGAGGATCAGGATTCTACCGATCTCGAGAAGGCTTTGCGACATCTTCCCGAAGACGAAGCCACTGATGCAATCGTTTTGCGCGGTGCAACGGGCGGTCGTTCCGATCACTTTCTAAGCAATCTTCTCGTCGTTTCCGGCTTGCCGGATGAAATCGAGGTGGTTCTGGACTCTCTTGATGAATTCATTCGTCGAGTGACACCGGTTCGTCCCGCCAGACTGTTGGGTATTTGCGGTCAAATCGTAAGTTTAGTTCCAATGGTTTCTTGTAAGGGAGTCACTACGAGTGGTTTAAAATGGGAACTCAAGGAATCCGCTATGGGTGTGGGGGAAATCCTAGGTCAAAGTAACGAGGCCGTAAGCGATGAGGCTAGAATCGACCTTAGAGAGGGTGTTCTGTTTGTAATTACGCCCAAGGTCGGTTGACTCTAGGGGTGCGTGGCAGCCGATTATTTCGTTTCTGCGAGGCGATAAAGGTGATTTTCGCCGCGAAGCAGGATGGATTCTCCGATTATGACTGGGGAGGCGTTGAAGGAATCTTTGAGCCGGTTCAGGGATAGTGATTCGGGCGTCGGGGTTGCGGACAGCACAAGCGTTACACCTTCTTGGTCCACGAAGTAAATGCGACCATTTGCGGCAACGGGAGATGCATACAGGTTCAAAAGGCCCGGCAAACGAAAAGGACCTGTGGGTTCCTTTCCTGTCCTGGCTTCCACTCGGCAGAGAATGGCTTGGTAATGGCGTAGGAAATAGAGGTGTTCACCGTAAAGAAGTGGCGACGGAACGTAGGGAGTTCGACGCTTGCGGGTCCAGAGTATGCGTTTCGTGCCCGCTATATCCCCCTTGGCTCCGGAAATCTTCAGGGCCAGCATGGCCTGCGTATCGTAACTGCTGCCCGCATAGACGATGCCATTTGCGTAGACAGGACTGGCGACGACGTTGTTGGAGAGACCACCGCACTTCCAGATGACTTCTCCGGTCTCCAGATCGTACCCCCGAATGGCTTTTGTCCCACTCACGATTGCCTGTAGCTTTCCATCCACCTTGGCGATGATGGGGGTGGCCCACGAAGTGGGTTCGTCCCTCGCCTTTCGCCAGCGTTCTTTGCCCGTCTTTTTCTCCAGGGCGACGATAAAGGAATCCCCCTCATGATCCCAGTTCTCTATCAAGGTTTCTCCGCGAAGGGCAGGGGAAGTTCCTTCGCCGTGACCGTGCTTTTCCAACATGTCTCCTAGGTCTTTTTCCCATATCACGCTGCCATTGAAATCTAGGCAATAGAGGCCGTTTGAACCAAAAAAGGCATACACTCGCTCACCATCCGTCACGGGCGAGGCCGAGGCCCAAGTTCCGCTTTCGTGCGTGCTTTGATGTGGTTGAGTGAGACGAACCTCCTTTTGCCAAAGGATGGTTCCCTTCACGAAGTCTATGCCAATGACTCGAAAGCTGAGCTTGTGAGTCGGGTCGAGGTTGTTGTGGGCACCTTTGGGTTGATCGGGAACAGGCAGTTTTTCCCCTTTGGCGATGGTGGCTGTCAAAAAAACGTTGTTCCCCCAGACCACAGGGGTCGAATGCCCTTTTCCCGGCAACTTCGTTTTCCATCGCACGTTCTTGTCCTCGCTCCAAGTCAAGGGCGGATTGCCAAGAGGGGCCTCTCCTGTGCCGAGAGGCCCCCGCCACTGCGGCCATTGGTTGGGGGCTGAGCCCTCCTCAGCTTTAGCAAAAACGAAAGTTGCGGTAATTAGTGACAGGAAGAGGTTCCCGTATAGCCTCGATTGTTTCACCCTCGCAGGTCTAGGCATAC
>CAZWTI010000082.1:0-2569 GCA_964637065.1 uncultured Puniceicoccaceae bacterium | reverse complement strand
GTCGCTCCATTGGCTGACCGCATCGGAGGAATGCGTGATGGTGGAGGAATCGCTTGCGTCCAGCCAGAGCTTGAGCCCGGAAAGCTCCGTGGGGGAATTGAAGGGGATGGCCGTGCCGTAGAAGACGGTCAGTTCGGGGTTTTCGCCGCCTGTTTCAAAGACGTTGAAGTCGATCATCGCCGAAGTGCCGCCCAGATTGCTGGAGTTTATGTCTCCCATGATGGGTACGTTAGGGACGACGGACAGGGCGAGCGTCTGGGGCTCGCTGGTCCCGGATAAATTCGATGCCGTGATGGTAACGTTGTAGTCCCCGATGGCAGTGGTCGCCCCGGATATCATTCCGGTTGCGGGGTTGATGGCTAGACCGGCGGGAAGCCCCGTAGCCGCATAAGTCTGGGGTCCTCTCTGGGCGACGATGCCGTAGACGTTCTCGGCTCCTTCAGTAGAAGAGACGATCTGCCACATGTCGGTCTGGCCATTCGCCCCATCCAGATTCACGCGTTGTTCCGAGGCGCCGGGCAAGGTAACCCAAAAGTTGAGGCTTTGTCCGCCGCCGCCCTCCCGCATCATGTAGAAAAAGTTGTAGGTGAGCGGCGCTCCAAAAGCATCGCTGCCTTTAGTCAGGACGACGTTGCCATTTCCGTTCCAAGCAGGACCGACCCCGGCGCCGCTCACTCGCTCGTCTGCGGAAAAGACGCCGTTGCGGTCGAGGTCGACGTACATGAATCCGATATCATCGTTGGACCAGCGGAAGTTGTAACTACCGGACGTGGGTGGGGAGATGGCGCCGCTGAGGGCAGTCATAAAGTTGTCCGCATTGCCATTGAAATTGGGGAAGGTGTCCCAGTTCTGAATTGCTCCGGAGGTAATCAGCGCGTTCATGGACGAATCCTCCGCCATGCTCAAAAGCGTATTGGATTTGTTGCCTGTGAATACGCGACTGTCGGACGTCACGTAGCCGGCGCCATCCAAGTCCAAGAAGCTGTCGTTTGAGGCATTCAGGAAGACGGAACCCCACATGCCTGTGGAATAAGTTATATAGTTTGCGCTCACGTATTGCGCAGTCGCATTGAGCTCGCCAACGATTACGGGAGGCGAATTCTCGGCAATTGTGCCGCCACCCGCGTCTACGGTCCCCGGGATGAGATCCTTGTTGTAATTGAAGGCTATTCGTCCGCCGCCACCGGGGTAGGCTCCATTGCCCACGTCCCCACCCCAAGCCTGAATGGATCCATAATTAAAGATGCTTTTCCCGGCAAAGCGCAGGGAACCGCCGGCGCCTCCTCCGCCGCCGTTGTTGACGTTGCTCGTCACACCCCCATTGGCGGAAACAACGACGCCTGCCTTGATCGTAACCGTTCCGTTGCCATCGGCCTCCAGGGAGATGCCCCCTCCGCCGGCTCCTCCGCCATAAGACGAGCCGCCTCCCCCGCCTGATCCTCCGTGAAGATGATTAAGGCTCTCGCTTCCGTAAGCGTAGCCACCGGTAGTGACGCGACCGACGCTTCCCGGCGAACCGTATCCCCCGCCCCCTCCGTCGTTCTTGTAGACGCGGGGCATTCCCGTTCCGTGTCCCTTTCCGGCCTGATTGTTCCACCCGCCGTCGTAACCGCCGACCCGACCCTTTCCGGGGATGCCGCCGGAGACGTTGTTTCCCCCGCTGGCGTTGAGGTTGGTGCCGACGACGACGTCGCCATGATTTCGAGTCTTCAGGATGATGCCGTTGGATCCCTTCAGTTCTACGTTCAGGCTTTGGGGAAGGGTGATGGAATCGAAGGTATAGGTGGTCACGCCGTAGGAAAGACCATCGGGATCCACCCAGAACCTCGCCTCGCCCTCGCCATGTTCCCCGTTTGTATGGCGCCAAGTGCCTGAGGATGTGTCGAAGGTGATTGTGCCGGAAGTGTAGTTCAGGTCGGAAATTCCGGTATTGCCGAAGACGGCCATTGAGCCTTCTTCCGAACCGGAGACGTCGATCGCGCCCACCTTCACGATTCCGTTGCTTCCGAGCGAGACGCGTCCCCCTCCCCCGTGAAAGTCGGCTATCGGAACCGTGCCCTTGGCTTCAAGGGCGCCGTCGTTCGTGATCGAGGCGCCCACAAGAATGATGGAACCTCCCGAACCTGCGCCGCCATCGTAACCGCCGTCGGTCGTGTCGCCGCCGTTGGCGGAAATCTTGGCCCCGGCGGCAATGGTCACCTCGCCTGCCCCGTGAGCAATCAGCTCAATGGCGCCACCTCCGGCGCCGCCTGCCTTGTTGTATCCGCCGCCGCCGCCCGAACCGCCCAGCAACAGCGGGAATCGCGGGTCGCCATAGATTTGCCCGTGGGAGGTCATGTGATAGGATTGACCGGTTCCCCCGAAGCCACCGCCGCCACCGCGATTCCCTTGGGTCCTTTGTCTTCCACGACCGGGGCCTTTGCCGTCCTGGTATCTGTCGCCGCCGCTCCAGCCGCCGATGCTGCCTTCTCCGCCGGTGGTGTCGCTCAGGGGAGCGTTGCCATCGGCGTTGATATTGGTCGCAATGGTTATGTCTCCATGATTTCGGGTTTGCAGTGAAAGAGCGGCG
>CAZWTI010000081.1:0-5901 GCA_964637065.1 uncultured Puniceicoccaceae bacterium | reverse complement strand
GATTCAATCCTATCAGAACCTTGCCTATGCAGCTACAGACAACCCTCGCCAAACACTTGACTTGTTCCTGCCTAAAAAACGCAAGGCGGACAAACCCCTACCACTCATTGTTTTCATTCACGGAGGCGCATGGCGAAACGGGAGCAAGGAAAGTGGTCTCGCTCGCCTAGCCAAATACCTGAAGACTGGTCATTTCGCAGGTGCCTCAATCAATTACCGCCTGACGGGGGAGGCCTCTTGGCCAACACAGATTCACGACTGCAAGGCAGCCATAAGATGGCTTAAGGGCAACGCAAAGAAATATGGTTTGGATCCATCTCGTGTAGCAGTTTGGGGTACCTCCGCAGGCGGCCACCTAGTAGCTATGTTGGGAGTGAGCGCCGGCAACAAAAGCCTCTCAGGGAAGCTCGGTCAACACTTGGACCAAGATGAGCGCGTCACCTGCGTCGTTGATTTTTGCGGCCCCACTCACCTCATATCCATGGGCAAGTCCCCCAGTAAAATCGACCACGACGCCCCAGATTCACCTGAAAGCCGCCTCGTCGGCGGTCCCCTACAGGAAAACAAGCAAATTGCCAACCATGCCTCCCCACTCAACCACGTGACGGAGGACGATGCTCCTATCCTAATCGTTCATGGGACCGAAGACCCGCAAGTACCCTTCAATCAAGCAGAAATTTTTCATTCAGCACTAATGAAAGTACAGGTTAAAAGTAAGTTTCTCCCAATGAGTGGAATGGGGCATGGATTAGGCGGGCCCATAGTCGATAAAAGCGTGAGGGCCTTCCTGCAAGAACACTTGCTTGAAAAAAAATAAGCCGGCTATTTATTCCATTCCTTTCCGAAAAGAAAGAGAGCCGTCTCGCAGCACACGATAGTAGCACCCCGTACGCGCTACACCCGCTGAACCCTTCGTGTGACAGGCACCCTTGCCTTTTGGGCGAACACGATAGAGCAAAGAGTTCTGCTCGCAGTTCACACAGACTTCGACAAGCTCAAGGAAGTCTCCGGACGTCTTGCCTTTAATCCAAAGCTCGTTCCGACTGGTACTCCAAAATGAAGCCATGCCCTCCTTAAGCGTCGTTTGCAAGGCAAGTTCGTTAGCGTAGCCAACAATTAGAACTTCGCCAGAGTCAACATCCTGAGCCACGGCAGGCACAAGATCCTCGTCGCAAGCAACGACCTTCTTAAGCTTGGTAAAGTCGAGTGCAAGCGTATCTCCCTCTTCGAGTTCGTGGTGTTCCATGATTCGCAATGGCCGGAAAGCCTATCTTCCATAACTGTTCTCGGGTAGGGTCGCAAGCCTTGGAAATGAAAACCCGCTCAAACCTTGCCTTTCCCTTGGAATCCATGTTCCATAAAACAAAGAATCCAACCCGCCCAACGCAATGAAATACCTGTCCATAATCATGTCCTTTTCTCTCCTCGTCGCCGGTTGCGGCGGCGATTCGTCCTCCGACTCCGGCGACGTCAACGGTTCCAGTGCCGCAGAGACCAAGGAAACACCAACTGCAACGCCTAAATTTCCACCCCTTGTGCCAGCCTTCAAGCTAGCGGGCGCGGAATCCCAACCCTTCGCTTATGTGAAGACCATCGCGTTGCCCAAGCTCTTGCAGAAGGCGGGGTCGGTTGCTCAAGCAGTTAAGCCGGATCCGCAAATTCTCATGCTTCCTGCAATGGCCGGGGTAATGCTGGGTGACCCAAGTCTCGCCTCCATCGATGCGAATGCATCCATGACCCTGTTTCTTTTCGATGAGTTCGGCGACGAACCCACATTCGTCCTTGCCGTCAAACTGAGCAAGGACAGCCCTGTCCGCAAGCAGGCTGAGGGTCTCAAGCTTACATTGGTCGACCGCAATGGTTGGACCCTCGCCACCATGGCTCCCGAACTGTTCTCTCAAGTGAATGACTGGTCTCCCCTGCTCACTTTTGCGGAAGAGGCTCCTCAAGGTGTCCTTGAGCTGGGAATTCGTTTTGCTCCGGCTTGGGCGGAAATGCCGAAGATCAAAGCTTCGGCTAAGAGGGAACTGGCCGCAGCCCCATTCGAGGACGACACCAAGGCGAATCTCGACAGATTAATCGGCATTTCCCTCGACGAGATCGCCACTCTCGACTCCGCGAAAATAAACATCGCTCTCTCCACGAAGGAAATCATCGCTCGTTCCACCTTGGCGGCCAAAGATGGTTCGGCCTTGTCGGCTCTCTTTTCCTCCAAAGGCAACGGCGGCGAAGTGACAGTGTCGAAATACGTCGAGTCCGGGGGCATGATCGATGCCGTCACGGACTTCGACATGGTGAGCTACATTGAATACACGGAGCATATTCTCGGCAAGGTTACGCCAAACTTCCAAGGTGAGTTCAAGGAATTGCTCGAACGGTACAAGGCCCTCGCCGCTGACTTGCCCAAGCTCTACGGCGGACAAATGGCGCTTCGGTACGATGTTTCAGCGGAACCAAACGCCATGAACATTGTTCAAGTCGGTTCCACCAAGGCGTCTTCCGAGGAAATTGGTAAAATGTTCACCGATTACATGAATCTAACCCAAGACATGTTCGAGAAAATCGATTTCTTAAAAAGCATGGGGTTGAAGTATGAATTCAACATTGAGAAAGGGGAACCCGTTGAAGGTGTTCCGACGCACCGTTTTTCGATGATGATGGACGTCGAAGAAGCCGATCCCTCGCTTTTCCCTCCGGGATTACTATACTCGAACATGCCCTACTTGTACGCCGTCACGAACGGTCATTATGTCGTCGCCATGGACAAAGAGCAGCTTGGCGGGCTACTCCGAACCTTGAAGGCGGGGAAGCCCCTGGAAAACAGTCTTGCCGAAAATCTCAAGCTCGAAACCGGACAAATGGCCCGCGGGAGGATGGATGTCGGCCAATACGCCCAACTTATCATCGGTAGCATGGGCGGTACAATAGATGAGGAAGCAGCAAAAAGGTTGGAAGAAGGCATCGGGAAACTGGATTTGGTTCCTGTAACGGGTTCGATCAGCGTCGGCGATGGACGGTTCTCCACCGACGTAAAGATTCCACTGAAGACCATCAAGGCAGGAGTCGATTACTTCGAAAGCGAAAAGGCTGCCTTGGAACCAGAATCTATTCCGGACGAAGCAGGTGCACCTTCGCCTGAAAACTAATTCTCCAAGCCGAGTTTTTTAAAGTAGGAGGCCACCACTTGCTTCATTCGGGGCATTGCAGCTTGGGCAGTTTCGTTCACTTCTTCGTGAGAGAGAGGCTGACTGGAAATGCCAGCCGCCAGATTGCTAATGCAGGATAGCGCGGCTACGCGAAGACCGGCTGCGTTGGCAACCATGGCCTCGGGGACTGTTGACATGCCGACGGCGTCAGCTCCCATTCCGTCGAAGGCTCGAATCTCGGCGGGAGTCTCGAAGGCGGGACCGGAGAGGGCAAGGTAGACGCCTTGTCGCAGGGAGGAGGCAGCGTCCTCGCCCACCGCGTGCAGGATCCGACGGAGATCGGGATCATAGACGGTGGTTTGGTCGGGGAAGCGTGTGCCAAGGTCAGGATCGTGGGGACCGACGAGAGGATTAGCAGGCATTAGGTTGATGTGATCGGTTAAAACCATCAGGTCGCCAGGGATAAAGGCTTCATTGACACCGCCCGCAGCGTTGGTGAGCAGAAGCGTTTCAGCACCGAGACTTTTCGCAAGTCGCACAGGAGCTACGACTGGTTCCCACCCTTCCCCTTCGTAGAAGTGACGACGGCCTTGGAAAATGAGGATTTCGGCACCGGCGACCTCGGCAAGGAGCAACTTGCCCGGGTGCCCCGACACAGTTGCAGAACCAAGGCTGGGAATTTCGCCGTATGGAATTGTATCAAGTAGGGTGAAGGCCTCGCCAACTTCGGCCCACCCCGAACCACAAATCATGGCATGTCTCGGTTTGGCTTCACGCCATCGGGAAGCAATTACTGCATGGGCGGTCTGGAGGCTCATGATGTGGCAGCTTAGTCGTCCAAGGTGTAGGCGAGTTGGGTTTCGCCCCGACGGATAAGGAGATGGTTGGCACCGTCGGGACATTCGGTGGGTTCGGTGCAACCGACGACCTTGGCTTCGATATCGAAGGCTTGCGCAACGCCAATGACCTCATCTGCCGTCGAAGGCTCGCAAAAGGCTTCGAAGCGATGACCGAGGTTGTAGACACGATGCATTTCTCGATCGGAGGTACCGGAAACCCGTTGAATTTCCTGAAAGAGTGGCGGGATTGGAAAGAGATCGTCTTTCACATGCTTCACGCCGGTGCCGAAGCGCAGACATTTGGTTTGGCCTCCACCGGAACAATGAACGAGACCAGAGATGGCCGAACCCATCTCACCCAAAAGAACTTTGGCCACGGGCAGATAGGTGCGGGTGGGACTAAGGAGGGCTTGGCCGACGGTGAAATTTGATCCCGGCAGAGGATCGTCTAAACGATGCGGACCACAGTAGATGAGGTTCTCCGAGAGGCTTGGGTCGTAGGTTTCGGGATAGGTCTCCCGATAATGCTTGGATAGCATTTCGTGACGGGCGCTGGTGAGCCCGTTGCTCCCAATGCCACTATTTTCGCAATCCTCGTAGGTAGCTTTACCTGTCGAAGAGAAGCCAACGATGACAAGTCCCGGTCGGATGACCGAGTTGTCCAGCACCTTGGCACGGGATAGAATGGCAACGGCACAGGAATCGACGGCGGCAGTACCTGTGAGATCACCCACGTCGGCTGTTTCCCCACCACCACTGACAACGTCCACGCCAAGGTGGCGGAGTTTGGCAAGAAAACCCTCTGTTCCCTCTATGAGTGCGGCAAGTGCTTCGCCAGGAAAGTTGCGGGCATTTCGATTGACCGTACTAGAAACGACTATGCGGTCGATAGCACCAACGCATGCAAGGTCGTCCACATTCATGACGATGCTGTCTTGGGCAATGCCTCGGAAGATGGAAGGGTCGCCCGTCTCGCGGTAATGCAGGTAGCCGAGGATAGACTTGGTGCCGGCTCCATCGGAATGGATGACGCAACACGACTCAGGATCGCTGGTGAGGTGATCTTTCGTAATCTTGCAGAAGGCGCCGGGGAAGAGGCCGCGATCAAGCTTGTCCACCACGGCATGCACCTCGGTCTTGGAGGAGGAGACTCCTCGTTGTCCATAGCGATCATCAGTGGCAGGTTCGCCCATGCGGATACATCTTGCCATTTCGGACGCCCAACGAAAGAAGAAACTTTCAAATGGCTACCAAGAATACATTTGGTCCAAGCTTGGAGGTCTGCGTGCACACAGACTTTTCCTCATTCCTGAAGCGAGCTGAAACATACTTGCTGCGAAACGAAGCAATGAATAACTTGCTCTGGGAAGTTGGACGCACAATGGACCGAAAGAGAAACAAGCATGCGTGGTTTGGAACCGTCGAGCGGGCAGGCGAAGTAAATCTGGCCGCCATCCGAGGAAGTACTCGCTACCTGATTTTAGCCCAAGGCGAAAAGAAAGCCATTAGGTTCTTGGCAAGTTTTCTCGGCAAAAGGGAAGTTAACCTGCTGGGGGCTACTGGTCCTGCAGGCGAGGTGGATGTCTTCTCAGAAGCTTGGGGAAAAGCAAGTGGGAACTCTTTGGGGAAGGCCCGTTCCTTGAAGATATACGAGTTTGCCCCGCAAAATGATTCCGTGAATGACCGCATGACACGAGGGCGAATGCGACTGGCGGAAGAGACGGATCGTAAGCTTGTTCGCGACTGGGCCATCAGATTCGCGGCGGAATCGTCCTCGCTGATAGACCCGTCAACCATGGTCGAGTTGGCAGAAATAATTCGCGCGAAGGGCAACTTGTTCCTATGGGAAAATGACAAACCCGTGTCCATGGCAGGTTTCGGGAGAAGCACACCGAATGGTTTGGTAGTGAACATGG
>CAZWTI010000080.1:0-13603 GCA_964637065.1 uncultured Puniceicoccaceae bacterium | reverse complement strand
GTGATGGTCTTGTTGCGAACATGCAGAACCGTGACCTTCGACAGGTCGGCTGGGAACATATTCTCGCTTGGTGACTTGCGGGACACCTTCCGTATTTCGGGTTCGAGGTTTTTCAGGTCCATCCACGGCTCCGGTATATACTTTTCGGGCTTAATCACCCGGCCTCTTCGATTGTAAACTTTGTATACGGAATAATAAGGCGACCTATGGGCCCCGAAATATGCTTCGACCGTTCTCTCCAAGCTGGGTCCATGGGTTTTCGTTCGGAAAGTGGAGTACCTGCTGCCATCGGGGCGATGCACGTCCTCCTCGTAAACCCTGCCGGGCCGCATGCCAGCCGAAAGCGTGTAGGTGGTCTTGATCGTGTGGTCTGAATTCCAAGTCGTTACCCCAGGTTGGCCATACCAAGTCTTTTGACTCGACGAAACGCACCCTGCCACCGAGGCCGTCACTGCAATCATCAAAAGGAAGCGCTTTATTCTTAAAATTCTACGCATCCCATAAAACCTGATCAAAGACTTCGCAGAAACCATTTCGGCTTCCGTGTTTTCACCACACTACTTAATCCCATCAAAAACATCCTTCTCGGGCGAAGGCGCATCGACCCTTGAATCCTTCAAGTGGAGGCTCCAGCTTCCCGGCCATGGTTTTTGGGTTTCGGGGGGGCGGCCGCGATCGAGCAATCCCCAAAATACTTGTCTGCCTTCCAGCGTAGCCTCTTCCCGCGTCCTCCCGAGGCGTTTGTCTTTTCCAAAGTTCGGCGCAAGTCGAAGAGTCCTTGGATGAACGTCATACATTAGGTTTGGCCACATCGTCGCCAGATACAGCTTCTTTGGGGCGTGTGGTTGGAGACCGAGTTCCACAAGTTCGGGAAAACGGTCGGGATCGCCGGCGGATTCATAGGCCGCAATCATGGCGCGCGCCACGTCACCCACGCCGTGCGCGTAATATCCTTCCTGCATGACAGGCTGTTCGCCAACAACAATCGATGGCCTTAGGCAACGAATTGACGCCACGAGACGCTGCTCGATCTCCTCTAGGCCTCGGTGGTGCTGGTAGCGCTCCAGAATCAGGTGCGGACTGTCTCTGCCCCGCCAGGCAAATTCGTTGAAGTTGTAACCAACCGTTATACCCATGGCAGTTGTCACGGCAACCGTCTTATGGGTGTTGATGTCCCCCCCGGTTTGAAAGGGCTTATTCGCCGATCGGCCGATCAGAAGGTAAGCGCTGTCAAAATGCTCACCAACGGCAACCATTGCCGATCCGTTGACGTGATGATCGTGTGGCGATGCATAAATGACTCCCATTTGCCGTCCGGAATCCCGTTGCTTTTTCCAAGTTTTGCCTCCATCGGAGGTTCTTGTCACGGTTCCCCGATCACCAGTTACCCAACCGTTCAGGGAATCCGTGAAGGCAACGCTGCGCCACCATCCGTTTGTTCCGGTCGGCACTACTTTCCAGTTGCCGGACGTTGCCTCCCGTTGCAAGAGGCCGAATGGACTGACTCCCCAGACCTGTTTTTCAACGGAGACACTGAGATCGTTCAGGTTGATCAGGTCGAGAAGCTTTTCGTTAGCCAGAATCTTTTCGCGGGCCCAGCTTTTCCCGCCGTCTTCGGTATGTAGGATATTGCCATGTTGGCCGACGATCCATCCCTTCGAAGGATTGGCGAAACGCACGGCCCGGTAATTCAGCGAAAGCCCGTACGGTCGTCGAAGCGGGGGCATCGGTTGCTTCGTCCAGCTTTCACCACCGTTCTCGGTGAACATCACCGTCTCAAAGCGTCCCGCCGTCCACCCGCGCTGCTTGTCGATGAAATGAACGTCGTAGAGCCAAGCTGGTGTCGGCGTCTTGCGTATCTGTCTCCAGTTGTCTCCTCCATCTTCCGTTCGCCAGATGGTTCCAAATTCACCCACTGCCCAGCCATCTTCTTGATCAAGGAAGGTCAGTCCGGTGAGCCAGCCTCCCTTTGAGTCCAGTTGAGTCTCCCAAGTCTTTCCGCCGTCCGTGGTGGCAAGGATCACTCCCATGCCGCCCTTGATCGCAACCTCATAGTCTCGCGGCCAACCGCCAACCGCCCAGCCGTGTTCGCGGTCGATGAAAAAAACCTTTTCGAGAAAGAAGTGGGCCTCGGTTTCCTGTTCTTCCCAAGCAGCGCCACCATCGCTGGTGTGCAGGATCGTGCCCAGACCCCCTGCGGCCCAGCCATGGGTCTCGTCGACGAAACTGACGCTGGCCAGACGATCGCCGCTGCGATCCCGCTTCAAGGTGGCGGGATTGCCGGCACCTGCCTTGCGACCGGGGGCAGGTCCCGGACGCGTTCCGCCCTTGGCCACGGCTTTGGTCTTCTGGGGATCGAACGTCATCCATCCGTAGTGGGCCGGATCGCGGATCACCTTTGCCGGAACCGACCAGAACAGGTTCAGTTCCTTGTCTAGCGAAACTTTGCCCTGTTGATCGTCCTTCCAGAACCAAGTTGAATGGGTGGCCCGGGCATTGTCTCCTGAAACGCAACGGTGGAGGTTCAGCCCCCAGCGGTTTGGGATTTGCCCGACTTCGCATAGCGCGCCGAAGGGAATCGCCAGCTCAACCGACCAACGATTGTCGTCCCGGTTTTTATCGACCCTCACCTTGGCGCCCGAATCCCATTCCGGATGCGGCATCACCGTGAACATGCCGAAGGAATCATAGTGTCGCTGCAAAAGAACTCCGTCCGAGTTGACCATGAATTGAAAGGATCCCGCATGGTAGGGATCGGTTTCGGACAGTTCCGGCGACAACAACACCTCGACGTAATCGCCCCAGCCAATCCCCCATGACTCGCGCCGATCCAGAAAGTGCGTTCTTCGGTTTCCCTTGCCATAGGCTTTCTCTTCCTCCTCACGGGTAACGACTTTGAGGTGGTCCAGCGACTGCTCTTGGCATTCAAACCGAAGGTATAGGTTCGAGTCATCGTGCATCAGAAGAGCCTTGGTCCGGTCCGAACTCCGGCCCGACCGGTCGGTCAGACGGTCAATCCGTCCCGCCTTGCTCCAATCGACCGAACCCACTGACGCCAAATCAAGCGATGGCGGAGGCGTGTCGTCCGTTGTGCCAACTGCCTTCTCGCGGGCGATCCTGAAGCCCCCGGAGTTCCGGTCCAGGTCGTAGTGAACGAGGGATGTCTCGACTGTTCGACTCACATCGGCCGGACCGGTTTTCCCCCTTCGCAGTCTACTGACGTCCACACCCCAGACGGAATCCTTTCCCACCATGGGTCGAAGCGAGTCCCAAGGGATTTCCATAGCCACCTCCCAGCCCTTTTTCGAGTGGGTGGTGGTCGCCTTGGTTTTGGATTTCCACGCCGGTGACATCGTTCCTCCACCCCAAGGATCGTAAAACACGTCGAGCATGGCGCCGTTCGGGTTGACGGCGATGAAATAATAGGCTCCCTCCATGAAGACACGATTCGCGTTTGCCGGTCGTGGCTTCAGCTGGGACTGAAGTTCCTCCGGGTCCGGGGCCAGATGGATCAATTCGAAATTCGACCAATCCCGGCCAGCCCCGACCGGCGTCAGGGATACCACGACGCATTCGTCGAGCAGGACCGATTGGGTCGGCTTTGGCAGTTCGAGCGCCCATTTCACTTCCTGTCCCCGCGTCATGCTTGGGTAGATCAGGGGCTTGAGCGTGGCGAAATCTCCACGCCAGAAGGCTTTCACTTTCTCTGACCGATCGTCCACCAGCGGCGTGAGCGCCTTCCATTGGCCGGGATTAGGGTCCGGGCAGGTCACCGTGATGGATAATTTGTCCCCATCGCAACGAATCTCGGCGGAGGCGGCAGCGAAGGGCGCCTTGCCCGAAGGGCCGACAAAGGAGCCGGTATCGATGCCCTGTCTTGAAGATGCCTTAACCCGCTTCAGACCCTGAGCTTGGTTTGAATTCAGGGCGTTCTGGAAAGCAAGAGCCGGCGGTGGCTTGAGTTCCCATCGGTTTTTTGCAAGCAGCGCGTCCAGTCGTGGGCGGTTGATTCCCAATTCCTCCGCGAACTCATCACCGCGCTCGAATACACTCCAGTAGTGCAGGCGCACTACGTCACTGAAAGGCCGGCCAAATTCCTTCTCGATTCGCCCTTGGTCTCCCTCCAGAGATTCACCCATCACCATTGCAATGATGAAAAGGAGGTGTTTCATTTCCGAACCTTATGCCTGTCAGGGTGCTCCATGCAAGCTCTGTACCTTGCAAAGATAGACTCGCTTAGGAGTCGTTTTTCATTTTGTTTTTTGGAAGCGATGTGTTCCGGCCCTTTTATCTCTCCTAAGTCCTTGGGCGAAGTTTCATAGCCCGGGTTTTCCGTTATGATGCTCCGGGCAAACGTCATGTTGTTGCTGACCGCCTTCATCTGGGGGTTGGGGTTCGTGGCCCAGGACGAGGCGATGAAACATTTGGATGCCTACTCCTTCAACGCCTTCCGTTTTTTGCTCGGCGCCCTCTCCCTCCTCCCGCTCGTTTATTTCTTCGGAACACGCAAGGCCAACCTTTTCAGCGAAGGCAAGCACTTCTGGATCATCGGGGGGTTGGCGGGCATCGCCCTCCTATTTGGAGCCACGCTTCAGCAACTGGGAATCGATATTCTGGGAAACGACGAAAACGAGGCCACGGAGGGCAAGGCTGGCTTCATTACCGGACTCTACCTCGTGATCGTCCCCTTGATCGGGTTTTGCCTCCGCCAGAGAATCGACAAGCTAACCGTGGGGGGAGCCTTGCTTGCCACCTGCGGACTCTACCTGCTCAGCATCAAGGAGGGCTTGACCATTGGCAAGGGGGATAGCCTCCTCCTCATTGGGGCCTTCTTCTGGGCCGTCCACGTTCAAGTGGTGGGCTATGCCGCAAAATACAAGCTCGATTCCCTCAAGCTGGCCGTTCTGCAATACCTGATCTGCGCCGGGCTCAGCCTTGGCCTTTACTTGATCAACTACCGTGTTCTCGAGATCGAGGGAGACAAGCTCTCCCTCCAGTCGACCCTCGACGCATCCGGGGCCATTCTTTTTGCCGGGGTCATTTCGGTCGGAGTGGCCTATACCCTGCAGGTCATTGCCCAAAAGCACGTCCCCCCCAGCCGGGCGGCCGTCCTCCTCAGCCTCGAGGCCGTCTTCGCGGTCCTCGCCGGTTGGCTCTGGGATGAGAAACTCCTCAACTCCCGCGAGTCCTGGGGTTGCGTGTTCATGTTCGCCGGCATGTTGCTCTCTCAAATGCCGGTCAAGAAAAGGAATGACGAAGAAGCCCCGACGTCTTCGGTCGGGGACCCTTCCGCTTGATCGGGGGAACCTATCCTTTTCTGGCCGCCTCGAGGGCCTTCAGGATCAATTTCTTGGTCATGAGAGACCCTTCGATTGGATCGATGCCGCCACCTTCGAACTCAATCGTTACGACGCCCGAGAAATCGGAATCATAGACGATCTTCAGCATGCGGAAATAGTCCGTGCGGGTCTCGTTGCCCTTGTCGTCGAACTTGAGTGCCTTGGCGCAGACCGCGGGGGCGAAGGGCAGGGTCTTGTTCACCGCATCGTAGCGATCGTAGCGTCCGAAATTATTGAAGTCGGGCAGGATGCCTGCGTTGGGACGATCGAGTGCCTTCATGGTCTTAATCAACCAGTCCGGATTTTGCGAATGTCCGCCGTGGGGCTCGATGACGACCTTGACCTTGGAGCCTTTTGCATAGTCGCAGAGTCGTCCCACGCCGTCCGTCGCGTTCTTGACGTTCTCTTCAGGCTTGCCCCCGGATCGGCAGTTCACCCTTACGGCGTCGCATCCGAGTTGGGCTGCGCAATCGATCCATCCCTTGTGCTCTTCTACAGCTCTGTCTCGCTGCTTGGGATCCCGTGAGTCGAGCTGATTCTTTGCGTCCACTAGGATCAGTACGTTCTTCATGCCTTCACCAGTACTGCGCTTGACCAGTTCGCCGACGTATTTCTTGTCCGTGTGCTTGCCGCCGAAGGGTCGATTCCAGTACTCGATGTGGGTTATCCCGAGCTTCTCCTTGCAGAGGGCGGGATAGTCGAGGTGATCAAGCTTGCGCCCGATCCAGCGGTGAAAGGTGTATTCCTGTATGCCTATCTGGAAGCGGTTGGGGTCGTCCTTGGCGATGGCGAAGAGCGAGGGTGTGAGGCTGACGGAGACGCCGCCGAGCGCGGCATGCCGGAGAAATGAGCGTCTGGATTGTTCTTTCATACCAATTAACTTGCCGTGAAAATAGATAAAGTGAAGTCTCTTTTCCATACTTTAGGATAGGAATGCTTCGGTAGACCTTGCAGGAGAGATTCAGTACTGGGCACCAAAGAATGAAAAACTTACCACTGCTTATAACCTATGCGTTTTCTTTTTCGCCCGTTTGGGCCTTTGCTGAGCAGAAGCCCAATGTCCTGTTCATCATCTGTGATGATCTTAATGATTACGTTGAAGGCTTTGCTGGGCATCCGCAGGCCAAGACCCCTAACATCAAGCGTTTGGCGGACAGTGGAACGTCGTTCCTGCAAGCCCACTGTAACATACCGATCTGCAACCCTTCGCGGGCCAGCATGATGAGCGGTCTTTATCCGCACACATCCCAATGCTTTGGTTTCGAGCACTGGGACAAGAACGAGGTGCTCAAGAATTCCCGCACCATGATGGCTCATTTTCGCGCCAATGGCTACCATGCCCTCGGTACGGGCAAGGTAATGCATAACCGGGATGAGAAGGAGTGGAATGAATTTGGACATTTCTCGGATTACGGCCCCTTTGCCAATGATGGCGGCAAAAAGGATGTCGCACATCCGGACGTTCCCTCGCCGTTTCGCGACGAATTCGGGGCGATTGACGGTTCCTTTGGTCCCTTGTTCAACCTTGCGGGGCGGGTTTCGCCCTTTACCGGCAAACCTTTCGTTTGGCGAACGGGAAACTGGAAAGCGAAGCGCGAACTTCGCTATCTCTCCGATGACGACCGCGATCCCACCGGCGACGAACTGAACGCGCAATGGGCCGTGAAGAAACTCAAAGTCTATGCGGAAAAGAAAGACGGCAAGCCCTTCTTCATGGGGGTGGGCTTCGTGCGCCCGCACACGCCGCTGATCGTTCCTCAAAAATACTTCCATCGTTTCCCGCTCGATTCCATTCAGTTGCCTGACATTCGCCCGGACGACGCGATGGATACCTTCAAGCATACCCTGAACGCGAAGGAGGACACCCGTGGCGGAATTCGCGGCAACCGCATGCACGACCTTCTGGTTGCTTCCCACAAAGGGGACCGCGAACTGGCCTTGCGGAAATTCATCCAGGCTTACCTTGCCAGCGTGGCCTCGGTCGACGACTTGGTCGGTCAAGTCATGGAGGTGGTGGACAACTCTTCCCTTAAGGACAATACCGTCGTGATCTTTACCAGCGATCATGGCTGGGGGATGGGGGAAAAAGGCTATCTCTACAAGAATTCGCTTTGGCAGGAAAGCACACGGGTTCCCTTGATCGTGCGGGCTCCCGAACTTGGTCGGCCCGGAGCCTCTTGTGAAGTGCCTGTCTCGCTGATCGATCTTTATCCTACCCTGATCGATCTCTGCGGGTTGTCTGGCAAAACGATCAAGAATCACAAGGGCAAGCCTCTCGACGGCCACAGCTTGGCACCCCTCCTCGACGATCCCAAGAGCAAACAATGGAAGGGCCCTGAAGCCGTCCTCACCGCCATGTACAAATGGGCCGACTACTATGATCCCGCTTACCAGAGCTATTCCTTGCGGTCGACCGATTGGCGATACGTTCGCTATGAGAACGGCAAGGAGGAACTCTACCATACCGCTGATGATCCGCACGAGTGGAAGAATCTCGCTCTCGATGCCAAGCAAGCCGATCAGGTCACCAGCTTTCGCAAGCAATTGCTTGCCCGTATACCTGAGTCCAAGCCGGCCCCGAAGAAATCGGCCGAGGAATGGAAGGCTCTGTTTTTCAAGAAGAACCCGGAGGCCGACGTGAACAAGGACGGCAAGCTTTCATGGCCCGAATTCAAGACCCATAAGGCTAAGATCGAGAGCGACAAGAAGAAGGTCCCGTCCAAATCTTCGAGCAATTGGATTATCCCGCCCCCGCTCGAGGACCTGAAAAAGGATTACAAGGTGCGCTTGGTCTACTTCGTTCCCTCCGATCGTGAAGTGAAGAAGAAGTTTCAGGAAAAAGCCGAGGTGCTCATGCGGGTTGTGGCCGAGGTGTATCGACGGGAGATGAAGGCCCACAAGTTGAACACGCGAGGCCTGGATTTCGAGTTTGGCGATAATGGTCGGCTCCAAGTGCATTTGGTCAAGGCTAAGAATCCTGCCGAATTCTATACGGGCAAGCCGTTCAAGGTGGATCGATTGCTAAACACACAGCAGCAAGAAATTTGGGAGACCACCGGGTTTTCCCGTAACCGTCCCTGTCTGGTTTTTTCGGAGGCCGGGGCCGTCGCGGAAGCAAGGCCCCTGCCGCAAGTCTATTCCGGGCTCGCCTGTGTTTCGGGAGACATTTTTAGTGATCATGTCACAGCGACCAGCATCGAGAAACAGATAGCCTTCCTAGTGGGGGATGCCGATTCGGAAAACAATTCGACTAGCAGGGAGTCGCAAACCAGCAACGGAGTGCTTATCCACGAGTTAGGTCATATTTTCGGAATGCTTCACGACACCCGAGATGCCCGTAACATTATGATGCGAGGCTATGACAAACTGGGACGGATGTTTGATCCGGAGACTGCCAAGGATAGACCTGTTCGGTTTTCGCTCGCCCATGCTCGCATGGCGAGCGCGACACGTTTTTTCAATGAGTCTTTCGACACAAAGGACACGAAGCCGCCCCGAATCCAGAAATTCAAACCTGCGGGTTCGATGCGGGGTGGTAGCAAGACTTTCGATTTCACGCTAAAAATCAGTGATGACGGAGGTCTCGGTTCCTTGGTCGTCCTTCAGAGAGGTGGGGGGCAAATTGATGCTTTGGTCGGGGAACTGGATCTGGCGCGCAAAAAGACTTTTTCCAAGACAGTTACATTTGAATGTCCCAGACCTCTTTTAAGCGGGCAACCACTCGTTTACATAATGAACGTAATCGATGTGAATGGAAATCTTAGTCAGTCCGTCATTAATTCGAAGGTGGATGTTGAATGAAGTGAAAATGACCGAAGTCGCTGTGACTTTCTGTAGCTTCGCATTGGCTGTTTCAGTGACCATTGTCGATGCCGCCAAGCGTCCAAATATTCTGTTTTGCATCTCGGACGACCAGAGCTACGCTCATACGGGAGCCAACGGCGACCCCGTGGTGAAAACCCCCGCCTTCGACCGCGTGGCCCGCGAGGGGATTCGTTTTACCCATGCTTTCTGCGATGCCCCGACCTGCGGGCCGTCGCGCAGCGCCATCCTCACAGGACAACACATTTGGCGCCTGGAGGAGGCCGGCAACATTCACAGCACCTTGCCGAAAAAGTTCATCACCTACACCGAGGTCCTGGCCAAGGCCGGCTATTCCGTGGGTTTTACGGGCAAGGGGTGGAGCCCCGGCCGCTTGGCGGCGGGAGGCCGTGATTCCAATCCCGCCGGCAAGGAATTCCAGAAGCGCAGGTTGAAGCCAGCCTTTCGTGGGATGAGGAACACGGATTACGCAGCCAACTTCGACGATTTCCTCGACCAAGTGAAGAAGGACCAACCGTTCTGCTTCTGGTTGGGCACCAGCGAACCGCATCGCGGATACGAACTCGGCGCGGGAAAGCGTACCGGCAAGGATCCGGCCAAGGTGATCGTTCCGAAAATCTTTCCTGATCACCCCGTGGTGAGGAGCGATATTCTCGACTACTACGTGGAGGTGGAGCATTTCGACAAGATGGTCGCCCGGGCCATCAAAACCTTGGAAAAAGCGGGCCAGCTTGACAACACCATCGTGGTGGTGACGAGCGACCACGGCATGCCGTTTCCACGGGCCAAAGCCAGCCTCCACGACGACGGTTCACGGGTGCCTTTGGCCATCCGTTGGCCCAAGGGCATCAAGGGTTCCGGTCGCACGGCGGATGTCTGCATGAACCTCAGCAGCCTTGCTCCAACCTTTCTGGCGGCGGCTGGCTTACAGGTGCCGGACATGATGACCGCGGGAAGCCTGATACATGTTTTCAGCAACGCGGGAACGCCGAACCGAAGAGCTTATCAAGACAAGTCCGCCGCCTTCATCGCGATGGAGCGACACGACGGGTGCCGCAAGGGAGGCAAGGGCTATCCCTGTCGAGCTATCCGCACAGGGGAATATCTCTATATCAAGAATTTCAAGCCCGACCGCTGGCCGGCGGGCAATCCCGACCGGGAGTTCTGCTCCCGCTACATCCCCTTCGGCGAAGTCGATTCCTCGCCCACCAAATCCCTGCTCATGGACAACAAGGACAAGCCGGGCTTCAAGCGCTTCTACGACCTCGCCTTCGCCAAACGGCCCGCCGAGGAACTCTACCACGTCACCAAGGATTCCGGTCAAATCGTCAACTTCGCGGGCAAACCCGAATACGCGAAGATTCAGAAGAAGCTAGCGGCCCGCTTAAAGGAGCATCTGGTTCGCACTAAAGATCCGCGGGCCCTCGGGCTCGATGCACCTTGGGACTACTATCCATATTATGGCGCTCGGCGTAACAAGAACTGGAAGGTCGACCCCAAGCCATGAAAATAGTGAAATCCATTGCCCTCTTTTTCTTTTTGGCGGCCAATCTCTGGGCTCGCCCCAACGTCATCATCGTGATGACCGACGACCAAGGGTATCCGGAATTGTCCGTGCATGGGAACCCTGTCCTCCAAACCCCGAACTTGGATCGTCTTCACGGCCAGAGCGTACGCCTATCCGATTATCACGTCTCACCCATGTGTACCCCCACCCGCGGACAGCTCCTTACCGGTTTGGACGCAGCCCGAAACGGTGCCGTCAACGTCAGCAGCGGACGGGCCCTCATCCGGGCGGAAGTGCCCATCATGGCGAACTATTTTGGAGAAGCGGGTTATTCGACCGGAGTATTTGGTAAATGGCACCTGGGGGCCAACTATCCCTACCGCCCGCAGGATCGAGGGTTTCAGGAAAGCGTCTGGTATCCATCCTCCTCCATCCCTTCGGTTCCCGCCTATTGGGGCAATGACTACTTTGACGATGTTTACATGCACAACGGGAAGAAAAAACAATTCAAGGGCTATTGCGCCGACGTCTTTTTTGATGAGGCAAAACGCTTCATGTCGGAATCTGCGAAAAAGAATAAACCATTCATGTGCTATCTTGCCACCAACACTCCCCATGGACCATTCTGGCCCAAGGAAGAGGACCGCAAAGCGATTGCCGAGGTGCTTGCCGATCCTAAGTTCGATCATCTGAACGGTGGTCTCAAGAATCGGCTCAGCCTTTACCTGGGGATGATCCGAAACATCGACTGGAACATGGGCAAGCTGATGAAGTTCCTCGACGACAAGGGGCTGTCGGAAGACACCATTCTGATTTTCAACACGGACAATGGCAGCCTTTTGGGCCCCCAGTATTTCAATGCCGGAATGCGGGGCAAGAAAACCGAGATCTGGGAGGGGGGGCATCGTGTGCCCGGTTTTATCCGTTGGCCCAAAGGCGGTCTTGGGAAACCACGCGACGTCGGTGGTCTGACTCAAGTCCAGGACGTCCTGCCCACTCTGCTTGATCTTTGCAAAATCCAACCCAAGAAAAAATCAAGTTTGACGGCATTAGTCTCGCGTCCGTGCTCAAGGGAAAAAAGGAAGTGTCCGAAGATCGAATTCTGATCATCAATTACAGCCGAATGCCCGGTTTTTCGAATTATCCCTCCCCGTATTCACAGACCCAAATGCGGGCCGACCAGGCCGCCGTGTTGTGGAAGCGCTGGCGCCTGCTGGAGGATCGAGAGTTGTACGATCTGCAATCTGATCCCCTGCAAAAGAAAAACGTCATCGATCAGCATCCGGAGGTGGTGGCGAAAATGCGCAAGTCCCTTTATGAATGGTGGGAGGGGGTCAAGGACTTTGCAAACGAGCCCCAGCGGGCCGCCGTTATCGGAACCAAACACGAGAATCCGACCAAGCTGTCGGCCACCGAGTGGCTCGACGTCTTCGTCGACCAGCAGGGTCAAATCCGGCGGGGCGTATTGAAGAACGGTTATTGGTTGATCGACGTAGCGAGGGCAGGGGAGTACGAGATCGAGCTGAGGCGCTGGCCTAAGGAAGCGGACGGAACGATCAGCGGAACTTTACCCGATGGCAGCGGAACGGCGTTGCCTATCAACCAAGCCATGCTCTTTATGGGCGGGCACAACCACTTGAAGATTGCCGAAAAGAAATCCTACCAGTTTGAGGGACTGACCAAGAGAGTAGATCCAAAAGACAAAGGCGTTACCTTCACCATGAACCTAAAGAAAGGTCCGACCGCTTTGCACACCTGGTTCAAAGGTAGGGACGACGTCATGTTGAGTGCCTACTATGTTTACGTCAGCAGAAAAGGAGACCTCCGTTGAAAAAGGGGCTTTGGTGAAATTGATTAAAACTACAAGCAATGGAGTCACATTATGAAGAAATTGATGTATTTTTCGGCATTCATCCTTATCAGTCATTTCTGCGTATCGAATAGTTGGGCCAGTGGAGCAGGCTTTAAGATCTTCGGCGACAATATCGAGAGATCAGAAGAGAATGGAGCCTATACGGCAAATATTACCGTTGGTCAGTCGTTCGAGATAATAGCTAAAGGCTGGGCTTATCCAAAATCGCCTGACCCGGAAGCCACCAAGGGCAGTCCAATGAAAGCCGAGGCTGGAACATGGATGTTTGACGATAAAATGTTGAATCTCTTAAAGACTCAGTCAGATGAGACCCAATACAAAATCAGTTTGAAAGCAACAAACCCCGGCCAATATAGGATTCGATTCGTTGGAGTAGTATTAGGCTATAATAAGGCCTGTGAAATTCTGATCAATATTTCAAGATCCAAGGAAGAATGAGGGGCAGGCCTCAAAATACCAAGTAAGGGGCACCCAACATATTCGTCCACCATGTTTCTGTGTTATTGCTAAATCCCTAAAGTTCAGTCCGAGTTGGCCGAGTGGTTGCCGGTCTCAAAGGACGAACCCCAAAGATAGAGAAGACAAGTATGAGAAACTCAGTGTTATTATTTCTAACCGCTCTTGTTGCCACCCTGTTGGCGAACCTAGCCTTTGGCGCTGAGAAAAAACCGAAGCCCAACGTCATCTTCTTCTTGGTCGACGATCTCGGTTGGTCCGACGTGGGGTGTTTTGGTTCCTCTTTCTATGAGACTCCCCATATCGACCGCTTGGCGGACGAGGGCGTGAAGTTCACCTCCGGGTATGCCGCCTGTCATGTTTGCTCACCCACCCGGGCCAGTATTTTAACCGGAAAATATCCCGCCACCATGAACCTGACCGAGTGGCTCAACGGCCGTTCGGACAGACCCTATCAGGTTTTGTTGAATCCGGACAAGGCCATGGTGCTCGACCCCAATGAGACCACTCTGGCCGAAGTCTTGAAGAAGGAAGGCTATGCCACCGCCCTGTTTGGCAAGTGGCACTTGGGAAGGAACACCAGTCCGTCCGGGCATGGCTTTGACC
>CAZWTI010000079.1:0-7151 GCA_964637065.1 uncultured Puniceicoccaceae bacterium | reverse complement strand
CCGTCAACTTTAGCTACAAATTTCTGGGGCTCTTTTTCAAACTTGGCCTTACAGTTTCCGCAACAGAATGCAACGGTTTGGCCCTTGAAAACAAACACTTGTGTCTTGTCGATAGGTTTGCCGGAAACAGGGCATTTCTTGTTAACGGGTGTACCTACCTTGACTTGCTCCCCGTCCTTCTTGGCATCGGCCTTTTCCGCATCCCATCCAAGATTAATTAATGGCCCAGCCGTACGAAGTTTGACAAGCACGGTGCGAAAGACGCCCTGTCTCTCTTCGACCCCCGCATCGAGAGCATCCTTGGCGGCATCGGCCTTCTCCTTGGCCTTGGCATACGCTTTCGAAGGTTTGAAGTCCTTCAGTTTGCCCCTAAAAGCACTGGGGTCCTTATCGAACTTGCCTTTACAATTGTTGCAGCAGAAAGCGACTGTCTGCCCTTCGAACACAGACTTTTTTGTTTTATCCAAATCCTTCCCAGTAAGAGGGCACTTGGGGTTGACTGGTTCATCCGAAGAAGCAGTGGTTCCAGCTTTCTTGACAGCTTCCCCAAGGGTATCGACTTCCTTTTCTTTTCCCTCCCTAAACTTGTCCACCTCGCCCTTAAGTCTATCACGATCAGCCTCTAGCTTTGCTATCGTCTTGGGATCCACGAAAGCACTCCTCAAGTCGGCGGCGCCCTTTGGGGTTACCTCTGTTTTCCAAAGGAAGATTTTACGCAGCTTCTTTAGTTTTTTAAGATGGGCCATCCCCTTGTCAGAAACCTTGGTCCCATAAAGATTCAGATACTCGAGATTCGCTAGTTTGGCCACATGGACAAGGCCGGCATCCGTAATCTTGGTGTTTTCGAGGTGAAGGCGGGTCAGTTTTGTGCATTTTGCGATCTCTGCAAGACCAGCATCTGACACCTTTGTACGAGCCAAATTAAGCCATAGCAGTTGACCTGATACACCAGATAGCTTTTTGCCCTGCTCATCCCCGAACTTATCGCCCACATAGGAAGCGTTGACATAAAGGGCGTTTGTGTTTTGGGCTATGGGCATTGCAAGGAGGCTAAGTTTTTCCAACTCAGCAAGGGACTTTTTATCGGCTTGCGGAACCTCCGGCAATTTTGGCTGTAAGGCGGTCGCGGCGGATTCCTTTTTCTTGGGGGGATTCTTGAGAATGTTTTCGGCAGCCTTGCGAGCGTCCCCCTTAAGGTCTGTGACTTTAGCATCAAAAGAGGCACCTGAGACAATCCACGCCTCGAAAACCTTAAGTTCCTCAGGTGTCACGGGATTGTGCGGTTCATCCTCGTCGAAGGGTGGCATTACGTCGTCGTCATCCTTAGGAAGGGAAATACGATAGAAGAGTTCGCTGTCGTCGAGTTTTCCCTTAACGATGATCTTGGCGCCGGACCCCTTTCCACCCTTCAAGAGTGCTTCCTTCGTATGAAGGCGAAGCTTGCCCTTGTCCTTATTCGCCCCATGACAATCATAGCACTTTACGGAAAGAATGGGCACGATGACATCGTCAAAAACTTTGGCCTTGCCCAGATCGGTCGCAGAATAAAGACCTGCCGCCGGAACAAGTAGAGCGATAAGGCAAAGTATGGAATTGGTGACTATATTCTTCATGTCGAGGAATGTTTGGAGTTTAAGTAGAAGCATCATTATCATTTGACAAAGGAGACCACTTGTAAAGCGCTCATTAGCTTTTTCCTTACGAATATCTTTTTACAGGAACTTGCCTAAAATTTCAGGATGCTTAAAACTGGAGATGTGAAAATTGATTGGAGCAAAGAATTGTGGCTAGGATTGTTGTTTGTATGCATAGGCTTCACGGTATGGCCGTTGTTTTGCTATTATGGTGGAATCGCCTTGGGAATTTCATATTTTATAGACTTGCCGCTACGTGTGTGGGCGGAAGGCCGAGTATACGGACCTCTTACGGATGGTGGGATTCGAACCTTGTCGCGACTCTTGTTCTTGCTGGGCCCCTACCTTTTCGTTCTTGGATTAAGATTCATTCTGGCCAAGGCATCGATTGAAAAAGGAGAGGGCAATATTACCTAGAGCACTGGCACAACCCGGAAATTTTCAGGAATAATATTCTCCTGATGTCGACAAAGGTTGGCGTAGGCACCACCTTGGGCCAACAACTCGGCATGGGTGCCTTTTTCAACGATTCGACCACCGTCAAGCAGGACTATCTGATGAGCCTCTCGCACTGTCGAAAGCCGATGAGCGATGACCAAGGTCGTCCGACCTTTCACTAGATTGGCAAGTCCTTTTTGGATTTGCCTCTCTGTGACGACATCGACACTGGAAGTCGCTTCATCAAGGATGACAATGGGTGGATTCTTGAGCATGACGCGGGCAATCGTCAGGCGTTGCTTCTCACCCATGCTTAGCCTAACACCACGCTCGCCTATCATGGTATCAAGCTTTTGGGGTAAACGTTCAACGAATTCATCGGCGCATGCGGCCGACAAGGATTGCAGGATTTCGTCCTCATTCGCATCCGGTCGGGCAAGTAGAAGGTTTTCACGGACTGTAATGTCGAATAGAAAAGGGTCTTGCGAAACTATGCCGATATTTCCACGAAGATCGGACAGGTTAAGATTCCTCACGTCGACCCCGCCGATACGAACAGCTCCGTCGTCTACCTCGTAATAGCGAAGGGCAAGGTTAGCGAGAGTGCTTTTACCGGCTCCCGTTTGCCCGACAAGAGCGGTTACTTTTCCAGCGGTCACCTCAAGATCGAGCCCGTTCACAAGACTAGACCGTTCGGGATAAGCAAAACAAACACCTCTGAAGGATAAGGCGACGGAACCTTTCGGCAATGTCTTTGGGATTTCGGGATCACGAATTTCAATCGGATGATCCAAAACTTCAAACACTCGTTCACCGGAAGCTTTGCCCGCAGCAAGCAGATTGCTGATGCCGACAAGTTGGCGAACGGGTTCGTGAAACATGTGGGCATAATAGAGAAAGGCAAAGAATTGACCTTTGGTGAAATTGGGATCCGACAGGAGAAGATATGCCCCCATGCCGACTACAGCGACTACTCCGAGCGAAGATATGAAGTTTGCCGCAGGACCCTGAACAGACCACCGAAACATAGCCCTCAAATTGCACTTTTCCAATTCCTTGCCAATACCAAGAAAACGAGCCTGTTCACGCTCCTGAAGGGCAAACCCATGAATAAGACGATTGCCTTGGATATCCTCCACAAGAAGCGAATTCAATTCCCCCGAGGTTTCGCGAACCGCCCTCCAATTAAGTCGCTGGGTCTTGGCATATCGCCACGACATAACCAAAAGAATGGGCAAGGGCAAAAACACCAAGGCAGCCAAAACTGGTTGGTGGGCAAACATGACGATTGTAACACCAAGAATGGTGAGTGCCGCTATCGAGCCCTGCTCGGTTCCGTCGAGGATAGCACGCTCGACATTCTGAACATCTTCAACCACCCGCGAGGCCACGTCTCCGCTTTTGCGTCGATCATAAAAGGATACTGGTAATTCCAGCAATTTGTCATGCAGGTCTTTCCGCAAGTCGAGAATTACTTTTTGTTCCAAAGTGTTGTTCACCCGGATACGGAGACAGTTACAAATCTCTCGACCTAGGTAGAGCCCAGCGATTAAACCAGCACCACCTAGCAATAATCCTGTGTCTTGCACCCCGTGCTCAAACATATGGTCGAGTACTTTTTGGATGACCCAAGGCACGATCACGGCCAAGACTGTCATTGAGGCAGCCAAAAACAATGTTAGCCAAAATAGCCGCTTGTACCGAAAAAGGTAGCCAGTAACTCGCCAGACGACGTTCATCGCTTTGACGTTGCCCGACCGTTGTGGGAAACCTTATTCATCATTCCTAAAAAGCTTTTTTCCGCGAAGGAGGCAAACATGGACGAAGACCAATTCGAGCAAGGCCCAACAGGAGCCATCCTGAGAGACCTACCCTCTCCTTATGAGGCTCATCCTTGCGGACTCCTTCACCTGCCGCGTTTCATCGCTAAAATTCGCAAGCACCTGAAAAATGAATTGCCAAGAAGCTATCAACGTAACTTTACAAAGGGTTTCGACGGTTTCTTGTGCCTGCATCTGGGAGTCGACCCGAAGGATGTAATAGCAATTGTGGGAAAAAGTTCAAACAAGGAGGAACTGGAGGAAAAATTGGAGGAATTGCTACCGGAAGACTTGAGGGCACACGAATGGAATCGAAAGCTTGTACAAATGGGGATGAGCGACATGGCCCTAGAAAAGCTTCAGGAAGTAAAGGCCGAAATGAATGCTGCAGATCGGAATGACTTACTATCCTTTGCAGATGTGATAGAACTGGATGAAGGCCGGTTGGATTAAGCCGCTTCATGTTCTGCGGAGGGAAATAAGGGTGACATCGTCACGCTCATTCGAGTCCGAGGCAAAGGCCACCAAGTCACGCAGAAGCTCCTCGTTGAAAGCATTCATGCTCTTGTCTCCCAATTTTTCCATTTTTGCAACGAGGCGGGCAAGGGAGTATTCTTCATTCTCCTGATTGATGGTTTCAGTAATGCCGTCCGTAAAAAGGACTAGGCCATCACCTTGTTTGAAGGAAGTGGTTTGATCAGTAGTATTTTCCTCGAATAACTCGTTCGGCACCATCCCAAGAGCCATGCCTTCTCCACGCAAAAGCTCTACTTTGGACTCTCCTTTAACAGGGCCCCGGCACAACAACCCCGGTTCATGACCGGCACGAGAATAAATCAGGGAATTCTTTTCGGTATCGATGAAACCCAAAAAGAGCGTAATGAACATATCTCGCCGCATCCGCTCGTTTAAGTCCCGGTTGAGCTTAACCAATACTTCTGCGGGTGACTTCGCATTCTTGACGAAGTGCCTAAGGTTTGTTTGGCAAATGGCCATTAGCAGAGAAGCTGGTACGCCTTTGCCCGAGACGTCTGCAATGGCGACCGCATACCTGGACCGACCGATCTTATGAAAGTCGTAAAAGTCTCCGCCAACCTGTGAAGAAGGAATATAGCGGGCATCAACATCGAGATTCTTGGCAAGGGGATATTTTTCAGTCAGGAAGAGAGCTTGAACGTTACTGGCAAGGGAGAGATCCATCTCCAGTCGGTTTTTTTCGATGCGAAGGTGCATGACATCGGAATTCCGGACGGCAAGAGATGCTTGCTCCGCAAGGGAAGAAACCAAGGAAAAGTCGTTTTCCGTGAAGGGGAGGCCATTGGAAGGATTAGCCACCGCCAAGACACCAATGGTCTGGTCGTCAAACCGCATGGGCGAAAAAATAATGGATCGCACAGCAAGAGCAGGATCCGCATGTCGTGCAATTCGGGGATCGTTGACCGCATCCTGAATAATAACCGGCTTGCCTGTGCGAGCGACCTCACCAACTACGCCTTCACCTGGCTCGAGAATCTCGGAACGCAAGACTTTCTCTAGAAACCGCGCCCTTGTCTCATTGTTGAAATCGGGATCAAAAGGCTGACGACGCTGGGGAGGGAAGAGCCCCTCAACGGCAGCTCCGCGAAGACGGCCCCCGTCCATGCACTCGTATACGCAAGCGCTCATGGCGCCTATACTGTGGACAGCAGTGTGGGCTATTCTATGAAAGAGCTCTTCCCGTTCAACACCCTCGCCAATGGCACCAACGAGGTTGTGCATGAAATTATCGACACTCTTCTTTTGTTGCTCAAGAAGCTGCTTCTCTTCATCCAGTCTGACACACTCTCGCCGAACACGTAGCAAGACGACCCAAACCAAGAAGGCACCAAGAAGAATGCCCCCAAGAAAAAAAAGGATTACGGGAATCATTGTATCCCACCCGAATCACGATCACCAACTTCTCCCTCCTCTAGATGCTGCTCGAGAAATGCCATGACGTCGTGGAACTGGCGGGCATTGCTTTCGTTTAATTCCGTGAGACGTTTGTGGGCATTGTAGACCTCTCTAGCTGAAGCGGTTCCCCCATTTGCACCAACAGCGATATTCTCCAAGTTCTCAATATCAAGCAAATCCTCTTTTGATCCCACGTTCACAATACGATGGATTCCGAGATTTTTGACAGTCTCCAGATTCCGCTCGCCGAGCTGGAGCAGCGTCAGAAAACCTTCTTCTTCATGGCTACGAATGGAAAGCGCAACACCAGCGAGAATCCCCAAAAAAGTACTGTCCAAACCGGAGCAATCCGTGAAATCAAATACAAACTTGTTCTGCCCTTCTGCCAGCATTTCTTGTAAAAAACGCCGGAAGGGATCACAGTTAACATATGAAGCTCGACCGTTGACCTTGACGAAAACGTAATCTGGCTGGGCGCAGACTTGGAAAATCGATCGGCTGCCTTGACCCATTTTCTCGCCGGATTTCGCAAACCAATCAAGATTCGCTCAAGAGTTTCCGTAGCACAAAGGGGAGAATTCCCCCATGGCGATAGTATTGCACCTCTATACCAGTATCGGCTCGGACAGACAAGTTCACGGTGGATTCGGATCCGTCTGATCGTCGAATAGTAAGATCCAGCATTTGCCCAGGAGCCAAATCGTCATTCAAGCCGGGGAGAGAAAATGTTTCCGAGCCATCAATGCCAATAGAATCCAAGTCGTCGCTTCCAGTAAACTCCAAAGGCAACACACCCATTCCGAGGAGATTGCTTCGGTGAATACGCTCAAAACTCTTTGCTACCACAACCTTTACGCCGAGGAGAGAAGTCCCCTTGGCGGCCCAGTCTCGAGAACTACCCATGCCGTAGTCGATGCCACCAAACACAATGAGATCTTCACGCCGATCGCCATATCTTAGAGATGCATCGTGAATGGCCATTACATCGCCATCAGGCTGGATCATTGTATACCCCCCCTCCTTGCCTCGAGCCATACGGTTCTTGATTCGAACATTGGCAAAGGTCCCGCGAATCATGATCCTGTCATTACCCCGACGCGAACCAAAGGAATTGAAGTCCTTGGAGTCCACACCACTTTCCTGAAGGAATTTACCCGCCGGACCATCAGCAGGATTGGCCCCTGCCGGGGAAATATGGTCCGTGGTAACGGAATCGCCCAACAAAGCTAGGGGGCGCATGTCTTGAAGAGATTGTATGGGCGAGGGTTCCAGACAGAAATTTTCAAAAAATGGGGGATGCTGAACATAAGTTCTATGTACATCCCAA
>CAZWTI010000078.1:0-2928 GCA_964637065.1 uncultured Puniceicoccaceae bacterium | reverse complement strand
GCATACCTCTGTCCGCCCTTGATCATGAACAAGGTGGTGCCGAGAACCTTGGGGTTCTTGTTGGCCTCGTCCCGTTCCTGTTCGCGCTGGAAGGGACTAAGCCAATGTCCGCCGATCCCGCCACCCGTGTAGACGAAGGTGACTTGTTCGTCCTCCGCCACGGGGGGGCACAACAGCCTCGGCACGACGTAATAGAGGTGGTGGTCGAAACTCAGGTGGTTGCGGAGGTTGAAGACGTATTCTTGCCCGGGGTTGAACCTCTTGGTTTCGCCCAAGGTAAAGTAGAGCTTTTCTCCCGGAGCCAAACGCACGGGATTCGTTCGCAGTCGCAGCGGCCTGCGGGTCTTGGAATTGCCCGGAATCGGATGCCAGTGACCGTTACCTCTTACCCAACCGCTGACGCTCTCATGTTCCCTTGCCCTTGGAGCATAACGATAAAGGTGAAACGCTCGTCGATGCATGATCCGGGGCAGACTGCGCAGGCCGCTTCCATGGATCAGGCTGTCCACGCCGCCCCCACCTTGTCCGGGGCTCATTCGGTAGGGTATGTTGCGTCCTTTCTTCGATCCGAGGAACAGGTCGTGCATGGCGAAGTACTCTCGGTCGTTGCTCAGCCATCCATTGGCGTCCCTGTCCCAGAGTCGGCGTCGAGCGGGGATTTTCTTGCTCCTCTCGTGTACCATCACCGTTCGGGCCCACTTCTCTCGGTCCTTGGAGGCGTATACCCAGAACTTCGGGTCCGGTTGCCACACCAGTTCGTACTGGGCCACGTCCAGTTCTATGTTGTAGGGATTCCAAAGGGCCAGCGACGGGTATATGGCGATGCGGGGTCGATAAAGTTTCTTGCCCTTCTTGTCGGTAGCCCCCGTCGGCACCATTTCCAGTGTATGCCCGACCTTGGCCTCCATCAACAGCGGGGTGATGGCGTGTTTTCTCGGTTCCGTTCGGCGGTCGTAGCTTGTCGTCCAGAACTCGCCGGTGCGGTTCGGGTAGTTCGCCTGCGTCGGCGCCTGCGGCGACAAACTGGATTCCAGGGGGTAGCTCGCGTTGAACTTCACTTTCTCATACAGTTTGTAGTAGTCTCTCAGGTAGTCCCACAAGGGGCCGTTCATCCAGCGCATCTCGTTGGTGATTCCTTCCACCCACTTCAAGTTTTTGCTGCCGTCTTTCGACCAGTCCTTGGGATTGTAGTCCTTGATGAACCGTATCTTGTCCCTGAAGATCGGACGATTGGCCAAGTGGGAGGCGAATTGGTCGTCGTCGCCCAGGCCCGCCGTCAGGTCCCGCTTCAGGCCGCCGTTTCGGGCGTCGGACAAGACACCGTGGCCATCCGCCGACAAGTGCTGGAAATAGTCCTTTGCTGAATCGGGGTCGTCTTCGCTGTCCGGAGAGGCCAACTGCAGTTGCGGCACGTTCACGACTTTCTCGAGCGTCGTCGATTCCATGGACCCGAGGTCGAGCGAACTGTCCGGCCTTTGCGCGAGCCTTAGGTTCGGTCCCGGCGAAACCTCGAAACGGGCTTGGTTCAGCAGGAAGTCCTCCTTGGCGTCGAGCGGGCTTCCGAGTTGGGGCAGGTTCAGCTTGGTCTTCACTCCCTCGTCACCCACCCAGTAGGCGTAGGAACCGGACTTTGCCTCTGCCGCGGAAGCCGAGCGCGTCTTCCTGAGCGTCGTCATGTTCACCGAGGTCTTCATCGCCGCCACTCGATCTTCGGGTTGGGATACTGCCCGGTTCACCAGCCAAACCGCGTCAGAATAATAATCCCGGTCCGTCAGTTCCTCGGAACCCGGATGCAGATACGCGTAGTCGCCTATGCCCTTGCCCTCGTTTCCGCTGACCAACCAGGCGAGCTCCTTCTCCGGGTGTGCGTCCCAGACGGAGGAAGGAGTTTCCTCCCAAGGTTCCGAGGTTTGCCCGTGCGGGGGGCTTTGTGGCACTGCAGGATTCCGTTTCCAGACTCCCGTCCAGTACGGATGCTCCACGCCCTCGGGTTCTCTCGTATAGGGATTCTCGTCCAGGATTGATGCTGCTGCGGTTATCCTTCGATCGGGACCCGCATGCTTCTGCAGTTCCCCGATCGCCACCATCAGTCCCATCTTCGCGTGGGCTTTGCTCAAGGTCCGAATCTTCCTCGTTTCCGTCACACGCAGTTCGAGGATGACGTACGAGACCAGCGTGATCACCAGCAGAAAGGTCACGCTCATCAGGGCAAGGGAAAACACCAAGGCGAAGCCGCGCCTGTTCTCCTCGCTCTCCCGTGCGTTCGGACGGGGCTTCTGATAGCTGCAACGCATCTAATAAACCATTACTCCGTTGAAGCTGCGGCTTCAAGTAATAATCTCTAGGGCTAACCGGTGCTTTTGGCGTCCGGATCCGCTTCCGCAACTTCCGAATCTACCTTGACCATGCGGAACTCTCGCGCCCCATAATCCTGCATGACAGCTCGAACCCCTTTTTCACGCCCCCTGTCCGCCGCCGAGGTGCAGACCCTGTACCAATTGGGGCAGTAGATGCGTTTATCATTGGGAAGAGGGGCGAAGTCCCAATGGGGCAATCCGGGCAGGGGTGAAGGAAGGCTTTACTCGGTTAGGATTTCCTTGGCGGACTTGCCTTGGGCGATCATGGGCAGGACGTGCTCGGTGTAGGGCACGACGACGTCGAGTAGGAAGGGTTCGTCTGCCTCCAGCATCTCGCGGATGCCGTCGCGCAGGTCCTCGCGTCTGGTTACTCGTCGGGCCTTGACGCCGAAGCCGGCGGCCATGGTTACGAAGTCGGGGTAGACCGCGTCGAGGTTCTCGGGGCCGCCCAGATTTTCGGGATCGCAAAGGATGGTGTGGCCGCGGACGCTTTCGTAGAAGCGGGCCTCCCACTGGACGACCATGCCGAGGTGCTGGTTGTTCAGGATCATGCACTTGGCGGTGATCTTCT
>CAZWTI010000077.1:0-3826 GCA_964637065.1 uncultured Puniceicoccaceae bacterium | reverse complement strand
TTTTTCACTGATGGGTCTGACGAACCTGTCGTTCCAGACTGGTCCCCAGCCTTGGGCTCCGGGTCGGTAATAGATCGTGGCGGGAGAATTCTTGAAAACATCCACTGTGGACGGGAGACCCTTGCCAAGGGCTTCCACGCTCGTGAGGTTCTTGCAGTCGCTGAATGCGGAATTGCCAATGCTGGCGACTCTTTCGCCGATCGTCACGCTTCTCAGGGTCTGGCAGTCAGCGAATGCGAACGTTCCGATCGCGGTTACACCCTTGGGTATGATGATTCCCGTCAAGCCTGTGCAACCGCTGAAGGCGTGATCCCCTATGGTTGTAACACTATCGGCTATGGTCATCCTAGTCAGACCGATGCATTCACTGAAGGCATTGGATCCAATGCCGGTGACTCCTTCATGCATGGTGATTCCGGTCAAGCCCGTGCAGCGGCGAAATGCACTGCCGCCTATGGTGGTGACGTCCTCGGGGAGAGAGTAGGCTCCAGTCTTTCCCTCGGGGCATTTGATCAGGATTTCACCATTCTTATTCAGTAGTATGCCGTCCTCGCTTGAGTACGCGGTGTTCAAATCCGACACATTGATTGCAGCCAGCTTGACGCAGCCTTCAAAGGCGTTTCCCGCAATGCTTTTGACGCCTTTTTCAATGGCAACTTCCTTTAACCCCGTGCAGTTATGAAAGGCTAGATTCCCGATTCTGGTGGCGCTCTCCGGGAACTCGACTGTTTGAAGGGAACTCTTGTTCTTGAACGATTGGTCCCCAATATCGTTCACTCCCTCGGAAAAAATGATTTTGCTTACGGCATTTGTCTTTAGCCGATCATTATCTATCCAATCAGTGAATGCTGGGGTGACGGCGGGGGCCTTGATCGTTACGATTTTTACGGCGCTGCATCCGAAGAATTGCGACAAGGTCGCCCCTTCCGAGGACGTGGGCGAGGTGTAGATGCTGTGCGTCAACTCCGGAGGGATTGAGACTTCTTCCAGACTTTCGCAAGATGCGAACGCTCCTGCGCCGAGGATCGTCACCGCATCAGGGATTTCAATTTCCCTGAGTTGTGTGCAACCGCTGAATGCGTAACTACCGATGCTGGCGACGGACTTCCCCAGCCTTACTTCGCGTAGTCCGCCGCAATCCCTGAAAGCATGATCTGCGATCGACATTACAGGTTCGGGAATGTTCAAGCTAGTCAGTCCGGAGCATTCCCTAAAGGCGCTTGCGCCTATGGAGGAAAGATTTGTCGGCAACGTCAGGTCGGTCAAGCCGGTGCAGCCGTAAAAGGCGCTGCTGCCGATGGAGGTTAGGCTCTCGGGGAAAGTAATGCCGGACAGTGCGGCACAACCCTTGAAGGCATTTCCGGCAATGTAGGTAAGGCTCTCGGGGAAGGTTAGGCTTGAAAGGCGTGCGCAATCCTTGAAGGCGTTGTCTCCAATGGAGGTCACACCCTCACTGAAAATGATCTCCATTATCCCAGTCGTTTTCTGTGGTTCGCTGTCGATCCATTCTGTGTGCTTCGTGCTGACAGCGGAAACCTTGAACGTCACGCTCTTCAATCCGTTGCATCCCAAGAATTGTGACAAGGCTGTTCCTGCTGAAGACGTTGGCGAAGTGGAGATAGCGTGGTTTAGTCCTTTTGGGATGCTCACTTCTTTCAAGCTTTCGCAGAAAGCAAAGGCTCCGGGTCCTATGATCGCAACCCTGTCCGGAATCGTCAGTTCCGTGAGTTGCCTGCAACCGCTGAAGGCGTAACTGCCGATACTGGTTACCGTAACGCCCAGGGTGACTTCGGTGAGACCGGAGCACTCCGCGAAGGCATGATCTGCTATGGATGTCACCGTATCCGGAATGCTGAGGCTTTTCAGCCCGAAGCATTCCCTGAATGCGCCTTTGCCGATGGAAGCGAGTTTTTCGGGGAACGCCAGGTCGGTCAAACGCTTGCAACCACTGAAGGCGCTTTCTCCAATGGAGGTCAGTTCTTCGGGTAGTTCCAAGCCTTTCAACGCGGCGCAACCTTTAAAGGCGCTGTTCCCGATGTTGGTTGCCTTTTCGTTGAGCTCAACATGCTCGAGGCTCTTGCATCGATGAAAGGCGAAGCTCCCAATGCTCCTGACCCCTTCCGGCATTCTTACGCTTGTCAGCTTTTCGCACGAATCAAAGGCGAAGATCCCTATGCTGGTTAAGTTCTCCGGAATGGAAACGGTTTTGAGGGCGGAGCATTTGCGGAATGCATAATTGCCGATGGCGGTCAAACCCTCTGGCAAGGTGACTGAGTTTATGTTGACGCACTTGTAAAATGCTGAATCCGACACGTGGGTCATACTTGCGGGAACTTCATAGTGTCCTTCTTTGCCTTGGGGGCACCTGAAAACCATTAGCTTGGCCTTATTCAGCAGCACTCCATCCTCACTCGAGAAGGTGCGGTTCTTTTCGGTCACCGTTATTTTTTTCAGTCCGGGGCATTCGTCAAAGGCCGAGCTTGCAATAGTGCTGACCGAAACGGGTATGGTGATTTCAGTCAGGCTGGTGCAGTATTGAAAAGCTTTATGGCCGATCTGGGTCAGGCTGTCGGGCAGTGTCGGATTTGTTAACCGCCTACAGTTGTAGAATGCTCCCTCGCCAATAATGCTTAGTCCGTTTCCAACGGTCACTTTCCTTAGGTTCTCACAGCCGTAGAACGCATATCTCCCAATGCTCGTCGTCTTGTCGGGAATCGTAAGGGCACTTAGGCTTTTGCAACCGTAGAATGCGCCGTCTCCAATTCGCTGAAGACTATCCGGAACCACAAGCGACGTCACGCCGTTCGGGATGGCATTGGCCTCTTTGAATTGATTAGGGAGCGTGTTGCCGTTGGAATTCAAACCTCCGATTCTGCCGACCGGGAAACCCACAATCTTCTCGGGTATAACCACTGCTCCGCTTGCCTTGCATTTGATGATGGTAACCAAGTTCCCGTTGACTTCCCATTTGAAATCAGTGGATGGGTTTGGCTTCAGTTGACTGTAGTCAATTTTCTCGGGTGGTTCTTTTTCCTGTGGTCGTCCGACTTTCTCGACTTTCTCGGCTTTCTCGGTTTTTTCGGCTTCTTCCGGTTGTTTTGCCTCTTCGGCTTGCCCTGCCACCCCGGGTTTCTTCTCCTCGTCAGGCCCGCATCCTTTGAACACGAGCGAGACACCGAGTGAAACCAATGCGGCAACTAATTTAATTCTGCCGTTTCGCATACATCAGATATCAAAACCAAGAATCCCGTAATGCAATGCTAGAAAGCCCCCTTCCGCTATGTTTTACCACCGAAGACCCCAAGCCCGTCTATCCCTCTCCTGGGTCGGCAACTTCCTCCCCGAACCTTTTTAACCTTTCGAGGAGGAAAAAGTTTAGGCTGATTACTTGGTGAGGGCGTTGATCGGTGTGATGTCGAGTTTGCGAAACTCCACCTCCGAACCCTCCGCCTGGATGGCGATCTTGCCTTTTCTGGCGGTGCTCCTGGTGGCGTGGTTCACGAAGTCGCCGTTTACCCACACCTTGACCTGGTCGTCGAGGCACTCGATCACCATGCGGTTCCATTCGCCGGGTTTCTTCTCGGAACCGTCGGTCAGGTTGAGAATGCGGCGCGCCTTGCCCTCGGTGATTCCCCAGTTCTTCTCGGGGCCGCGGCGCTTCACCATGTCGGGCACGGTGATGTCCTCCACGATGCACCAGAAGTCGCCCGCGTTCTTGTGGTACATCTGCACCTCGATCGACTTCGGGAACATCTTGTAGAGGGCCCGCGGCTTGGAGGAGTGCACCAGTACCCCGCAGTTACCCGGTTTCTTGGCGAAGCGGTAT
>CAZWTI010000076.1:0-2771 GCA_964637065.1 uncultured Puniceicoccaceae bacterium | reverse complement strand
CTTGATGCCACCTGATCAAGCATGGCGCCACATGGTCGTTTATGGCGCATTTGAGCCACTTGACCGCGTCATCCGGGCTCAGCCCCGAACCCGGTTCCGAACTGGTTTGGTTGGGTTTTGGTTCGGAACTTGAACCGGCTTTTTGGCCCCCCGGGGACGGGTGGGCGGGCTTAGCTCTACAGCCCTCGACCTGTCCTACGCCTATTTAGTGTTTATTAACTGGTACTTACCGCCACCCCCAATAATCCTTGTACGCCCCTGTCCTGGCTATTCTTACCGTTTAGCGCCGCGTTGTTTGTCTAGCCTCGCCAGTGTGACGTATCCGGGTTCATTTCTTTGCCGTAAATTACTGAACTTATCGATAGACTGAACGCCTGTCTGTTTGGGCAAAACATTAGAATCCTTATTACTTGGATTAGTTAAATGGATTGTAGGACTCCTGTGTCCGCTTGGGGTGGACATTGGTGGAAGGCTCTGCTTCGGATTGAAAGCTGTCTTATCGGCATTAATTCTGAACCGAACAGTGCCTTTACGGCCCTTTCCGTATGGCGTGATATGTCCTTTCGTTACCAGAACCGTCAGGCACCTCCTTACCGTGCGGTCTGTTATGCCGCACATCTCCGCGACGGTTGATTGGGCTGGTCTGGCGTTTGCGCCCTGCTTGTCTGCAAACTGCGCCAGCGCCAACAGTACCAGCTTTTCGGTAGCACTCAGCCCCCGTAACGCCCAAATGGCCGGCAGTTGATGCCATGTCATGAGCCGATATCCGTGCGGGCCATAAATTGACGCAATCTGGCTATTGTTCCTCGTTGTACCCTGACTCGGCCATCTTCCAGACCGCGACGGACGCGATGAATGACCGCCCGGTCTCCATACTCCGCGCCAATCCGCGTGTCCGACCAGCCATGCCGGGCCCCAAACTGGGCAATTTCCTCCATGAGCCGCTCCAGTTCCTTAAGATTGTAGTCGACGTGAATTCGATGATCTTGCTGTTCCGTCATATAAATGCGCCTTTCTTGTTTGTGAGAGCGGGTGTTTCCGCTCAATTTATTGTGCCAACAGGAAAGAATAATACCCAACCGACGACCAGAATGATACCAAAAATAATCCAAAAATAACCCAAAAGTATATTTACAAGGTACTGGGCTCAGTTTAGGGTAGGTTCATCTTAATCAAATTGGAGGCACCCAATGACTAATACATCTTATAAATTGACCAGTTCTGGGATCATTTATGGCGACACGTTTCTTCGTAATGAAGCTCACGTCCGGCAGTGGTTTCCGCAGCTGGCTAAAGTGACCGACCACGACCTAGACGCCTTGCTGGCCGATATCCTTCACGCTATAGGCAAACTCAGCGGAGGCTTTTATGACACCGTTAAGCAAAACGCCACCATCGACCTTATCGCGTGTGCCGAATGCGACATTATCCAAGCCAGTGGAAATGGCTGGGAAGCCAGCTGGGAGCGCCCTCGCCCTATGGAGGAAATCTTAGCCAGCGCAGCCCGAATGGACGACTTCGATGAGGCGCTAGCTTGTATTCAAGATGTGCTGGACATCGATGGATCAATGGCTGGCGAATATTTTGATGAAACCAACCGTGAATGCTGGGGGTTAATGGCGTCTAATGACCGACGAGCATTACTGTCCGGCTATGTCGACTTTGAAACTTATCAGGAGTAAGCCCAATGATCGAAAGCCATGACGAGTTTGACGCAGAGGTTCAGTTGCCATCTAAAAAGGAAATCTGCCCACAGTGCCACGGCGAAGGCACTCATGTGAACCCATCTATCGACGGCAACGGCCTGACCTACGAAAATTTCGACGATGATCCCGACTTCTACGAAAATTATTTCAACGGACATTATGACGTCGTTTGCCATACCTGCAACGGCCACAACGTCGTGGACGTACTGGACGAAGACAGTTGGGGCCGCAAGCGCAGCGCTCTCAAAAGGCAATTCTACAATGCAGGGTGCGTAAGCGGGCACCCTTCGACTTATCGCAGCATTTCCAACAGGACATTAAATTGTTTGGTGTGGTCTGAAGTTCTTACGCTTCGTGGACTGGTGCAAATGACAGAAACGGAATTATTCAAGTTGCCTGGAATTGGAAAGAAAAGCGTGGAGGAAATTAGGTTACTTTTGGCCGAAGGGGGACATCGCCTCAAGGAGGCACAACGATGACCAAACCAATCACCTTTCTTGACGATGTCCTGGGGAGCTTCTTTGCCCCGCCCAAGCAGCGCCGGAAACAAGACCCCGGCTATGGCCGACTGTACCGCTGGTGTAAAAAGCATGGCATCAGCTACCAGCGCGATATGTCTTACTGGGACTTCGATGATGACCGCATCGGCACCATCGGAATGAACGAGGGCGGCAATGATTTTGACAGCGTCTTGGAGATCGCCCGCAAGCGGATCGCAACCAACAACCCGGAAGCAACCCTTTGGGACCAGGAGGAACAACAATGATTCCCGACCAAATGAAAAGTATGCAGGGTGACCTGCTGATCGAACAGCACCGTCGTCAGGAAATCGATGATCACACCCTGGAATGGGCTCTTATGGATTTGGGTTACCATCCTTTATTCATCGAGCGAACTATCATCGATAATCACGCTGAAATATTGGACGACAGTAGACAATGACGAATGAGCGTAAAGTTTGGGTTCTAGATCGTCTGTATACCGCTCTGGAAGGAGCCAACTGCAAAGAGATGCAAACGATATGGACCCATAAAATTCAACAATTCAAGAATCAAAATGGAGGTT
>CAZWTI010000075.1:0-3634 GCA_964637065.1 uncultured Puniceicoccaceae bacterium | reverse complement strand
ACTTGAGTTGGCACATTGGGCTCAAAGACCCATAACATTTCATCTAAACGTATCTCTTCTGCTATTACCCGCGCACCCTCGGGCGTCATTACCGGTGTTCCCGGTCTAGTTACCTCGACCATAGGTGCTTCTTTCAGGGATTCTCTTAGACGCTGCTGATTGATAGCATTTGCTGCTCGCGCCTGCTGTATACCGCCCTGAATATCCTTAGCAGCCTGCGCTTGTGCGCGTTGCTTATCCTCTGGCGAAACATTGGTCTGAGACTTCTCCGCCATAACACGCCATTCATCCATCAGTTTCGAGCGGTCTTCTTCCCACCGCTTCTCGGCATGGGCCATCTCGCCGTGCTGTTTCTTTAGGCGATTGAGCTCATCAGCCAACACCTGACTTTGGGCTGACTGTTTATCCATGCGCGACAGCAATGCTTCCTGTCCACGCAAGATTACCTGCAATTGCAGCGCAACATCCAATGCCTCACTATCGGGCATGGTCAGAAACTCATCTGACCGCAACGCCTTTACGGCAGCCGGCTCCTGTGATGTTATACCTAGTGCTTTCTTCCAACGGTCTGACATTTTTTTCCTCCCTAAACGAAAAGTGGGCCGTGGGCGCGAGGCACCACTGCCCACTTGTCGTCGTATGATTGGTTAGCTAATCAGTTACCGACAACATGCACGTGAACAGTGAGTGGTCCCGTTCCGGCGGTACCTGCAACCTCGTCAATATCGAGGTCTAGCTGGTCGCCTTCTGAGAACAGCGCTGTTCCAGAGCTGTTGAGGTTACTGCGGACTATGCGTGAGGTAGCACCATCAGTGGCATCATGCGCCTGCTGAAGAGTGTTGGCAGCCCATAGGTTATTGGAACCATTTGCAATCATTACTTCGGTTGCAGCGGAACCGGAACCTAGGTTCTTTACGCACATGTCTACAGCTTCGATGTAGCCGTCAAACGGCATCTTCACGCTCGCTTGGCTGTCGCCAGTGGCGAGAGTGCCGTCTACAGTCATGACTAGACTAGCCCATCTTCCACTTGAGTTGTATGACATTTCCTACTCCTTATTTTCAGTATTTCGAAATGAGCGTCCGAAAATCCACGCTATGCCCAACATAACTACCCATTCTGCAATTGCATTCGGCTCTACAACATCCAGCCACGGCACATAACCTACTAGTTTTGCCAGAGCCAGTGCTATAAAGGGCGTCAGCAATGCTATCAGTGTTCGTCTGCTCTGCAGTATCGGTTCTTTCAAAGCGTTCATTTATTATCCTTGTGCGGGGCTAGCTAATGCCAGCCCCTCAAGTTTTGGTTTAGCTGAATTCGTTTGCATGTTCCAGCTGAATTCCCCAAGCGCTGTTAAGTACCTGAGTATCCAGAGCTGTTTTCCACGCGGTGGTGGCACGCTGGTTGAGCGGGTCACCTGCGCCTTCAGAGCCAAGCGGTTTCACGATGATGTCTACGGGTTTGATGTTCTGGTTTCCGGTAAGGGATTCTGCATCTGCACCGCCAGTATCAACTTCTCGTGGGTCGAGATTGCCAATACCGAGAACGCCGTATGCTTCCTTGCCGAACATGAACGCCACGTATACGTCAGCGCTACTTGCGCCTTCATCCGCATATTCCTTCACGTTACTGGAGACATAGATGTCCACGCCTACAAATGAGCCCATGAAGCCAGTGCGCATCGGATTCTCGGAATTCGAGCGCGGTGAAGCTTGCTGGAATGTATTCGTAAACTGGGTATCCTGCATCAGTGTTGCATAGGAATGTGGGTGAATAAGCGCTATGTATTGTCCGCCTTCTACCGGCAAAGCGTCTGCTGCCATTAGAGTTGAAAGAGCCTTGACAAAGGACGCATAAGCGATTTTATCGTTGGTCGTATCAACGCCATTGCGAGCTGTTGCGGTGCCAGCATATTGTGTGGTGAGGTTACCCAAGAGGGAATTACGCACCAAAGTGTCCACGGAAAGACCGGCCTGCTCGCCCAAAATCGCGCTGAAGTTACTCAGAAGCGGGTCATAGGCTGTCAGTTCGAGCTCATCCGTGTGCTGAATATATGCACCATAGAAGGTGGGTGTCGCGGTTACCGTGGAGACGGTTACCGATGTGTTATCTGGAGTTACGCCCTCAGTCAAAGCGGTGGTTACCGCTGACAAGGAGGCGAACTTCCGCCACTCGGCACTTCCGTATCCAGTGACCCGCGCACGTTCTGCCCAACGGCTGTGAAGCAGTCGGGGTACCGCACGAAGCAAAAGACGCCTCAAATACTGGGTCTTTACCTCATTACTAAGGGTCGTCTGAGTTTGAGTTGCCACTTTATTCTCCTAGTTACTACCTCACGGGCACTAGCGAGGAAGATTATTCGGGTCTAGTTGCCCCCGTTCTACGGCTTTGTAGTAGTCCTCCCATTCATTCATGGGAATATCTGCAAAGCGCGTTGTGCCCGGGTGCGTCCCCTGCGGGGTACTGGTCGCCACGTTTGGCGGCGGAACCCGTCCCTGCGGGGTGTTTTGCGGTCCAGTTTGACCCTCCTGATTTTGACCCTGCATCGTGTCGCGCATAAACTCTAACGCGGTGTGCTGCATGGTCTCAATCGACGTATGGTCTAACTTGTCCGATGGAATGCCCATGTCCTTATAGTAGTTATCCCACTGGTTCATGGCATCCCCGTAAGCCATTTGGTACTGTGTGGCTTGCACTTGTTGCTGAACCTCGCCGTATTTCTGCTTGTAGAAAGCTGCTTCATACTGGGCTTTCTCTTGCTCGTCCATGTCGGCTGTTTGCGCCTGACGTAATGCACTCTCGTAGTGGCGCTTCTGGTCCTGCAATTGGGAAGCATAGCCTCGTGCGGTGCGGTCATATGCTGAAACCTGACCGCGCAAGCGCTTTATTTGCTCCTCGTACCGACCCGTCTCTTCCATCTCCCCAGTAGCCTGCTGTGCGACTGCCGGGGTTGGAGCGGCACTTGGTGCGGCTCCAGGCTGTGCCTGCGGCTCTATTGGAGCGGCTGGTACAGGTTCCTGAGTGGGGTTCTCTTCCATCTCAACCTCCGTAGTATGGATTTGTTACTCAAATTTTAGGCTAACACCCGTATTTGTGTCAAACTGTTTCGGGATTATAGGCCTCTGATTTTAGGACAGCGCTCCTCAACCACTCTTCCATAGTTTTAAAGCCTTTGCCATATTTACGGAACCTTGGTACCAAGTATGTCATTGTTTCAGGATACGGGTTACCAGACAAAAAATCATCAGCTGCGGCCTGACTAATAATGGGCACAGCAAGCGCTTGCTGAATATTAGTTGCCGGCTTTTCACCAAGGAATTGCTTCATGTTCTGGAACAACATCGTCCCCCGTTCCGGCGCCGTGCTGAACATCGGCAATACATTGGCGTCTTCTCGAGGGTACGGGATAGCTCGTCCCTGCTCACGACCCTTAAAGGTAGATGTAGCCATTTTTTCTTCTCCTGTTTGTTATTTGTAGCCCCAATTGGCTTTTTCTGACTCGCTTAGAAAGTATTGCGCCCACACCGGATTGTCAGCAGCAAAACCAAACCGCAACCGCTTAAATTGTTCCCAGTCTTGACTGGTAAAGTCCGTAGTGTCGAACGGCTCCCCTTCAGGCACGCGGAATTTGGCT
>CAZWTI010000074.1:0-3137 GCA_964637065.1 uncultured Puniceicoccaceae bacterium | reverse complement strand
AGCTGCGCATGTTTCAACTTGCGGTAAATTGCTCGTTTCGAAAACTCCAGACCAATGAATAAAACCTTGATCCTCATCCGGTGATCTCGAACGGCAAGCCAGACCTCCTGGATCAGGAATTGCTGTTCTGCTTCGACATCAAAGGTGAAGAAGACTGAGCACGGCGTTCCTTCGAAAAACCTGCGGATGAACGATTCAGTCTATCGCCGAATGATTCGCTTGGCGGAAACTGAAGTCGAGCGAGCCCAAAGAGATTTGCCGGATGATCTGCTGAAGGAAGCGCAATCGGTTCCAGTCATTTTGGAACCGCGTCCCGGCGACGAACTTGTAGCGAACGGGATCGAGCCTGACCTGCTGGGACTATTCAGCGGCCATGCCTATCCTGATGAAGCAGGATATCCTCCCGCCCCACCCCAAGTCTTCCTGTTTCTGGAGAACTTGTGGGGCTACTCGGAAGAAGACGAAACAACCTTCGCAGAGGAAGTCCGCATAACCTACCTTCATGAACTTGGGCACTACTTGGGATTGGAAGAATGGGACTTGGAGGCTAGGGGGCTAGGATAAATGAAAGGGCGTCCCGGTTGCCCGAGACGCCCTTTTCAGTAAAACGGTGCTGAGGAAGGGTTTGCCTTACATCATGCCGTGGTCGTGATCGTGACCGCCCGGCATAGGTTTCTCTTCCTCCTGAATGTCCGTAATCATGACATCCGTGGTGAGCAAGAGACCAGCAACGGAACCTGCGTTCTGTAACGCCGTGCGCGTGACTTTGGTCGGGTCAACTACGCCGGCCTTAATTAGGTCCTCGTGGGTATCGGTCGCCACATTGTAGCCTCTGGAGCCTTTTGACTTCAGGACCTCCTGCACGACCAAGGAACCCTCAACACCCGCGTTTTGGCAGAGCAGACGAAGCGGGGACTCGATGGCCTTTCGGACGATGCTTGCCCCGAGGGCTTCTTCGTCATCGAGAGAATCACCTGACTTCTCAATAACTTTGGCGGCGCGAAGGAGAGCTACGCCCCCACCGGGAAGAATGCCTTCCTCGACAGCGGCGCGAGTGGCGTGAAGAGCGTCTTCCACACGGGCTTTCTTTTCCTTCATTTCGGGTTCGGTGGCTGCACCGACGTTGATGACGGCAACACCGCCGGCCAACTTGGCGAGACGCTCCTGTAGCTTTTCGCGATCGTATTCAGAGGTGGTTTCGTCGATTTGACGACGGATTTGCTTCACCCTGCCCTGGATTTCGGAAGCCTTTCCGGAACCTTCGACGATAACGGTATTTTCCTTGTCAACGGAGAGGCGCTTTACATGTCCGAGATCGGCGAGTTGGATATTCTCGAGCTTGATGCCGAGATCCTCGGTGATGCACCGACCACCGGTGAGGATGGCGATATCGCGCAACATTTCCTTGCGACGGTCACCAAAACCGGGAGCCTTCACGGCACAGGCATTCAGAGTGCCACGGAGCTTGTTCACGACGAGTGCGGCAAGAGCTTCGCCCTCTACGTCCTCGGCAATGATGAGAAGCGGTTTGCCTTCCTTGGACACGATCTGGAGAAGAGGCAACAGGTCGTTGAGGCTCGTGATCTTCTTCTCGTTAATGAGAATGTAACAGTCCTCGAGAACGGCTTCCATGGATTCGTTGTTGGTGCAGAAATAGGGGCTGAGATAGCCTTTGTCGAACTGCATGCCTTCAACGACCTCCAAGGTGGTCTCGATGCTCTTGGCTTCCTCCACCGTGATGGTGCCGTCCTTGCCGACCTTGTCCATGGCGGCGGCGATGATTTCGCCGATTTCGTCATCCCAGTTGGCTGAGACGGTTGCCACTTGGCGGACTTCCTCGCGATCGGAAACCTTCTTGCTGTCGCGCAAAAGCTTACCCACGCCGGCCTCTACGGCCTTGTCGATACCTCGCTTGAGATAGACGGGATTGGCTCCTGCGGCCACGTTCTTGAGTCCCTCGCGATAGATGGCCTCGGCGAGAACGGTTGCCGTGGTGGTGCCGTCACCGGCTGCATCGGAAGTCTTGGATGCGACTTCACGAACCATTTGGGCTCCCATGTTCTCGTAAGGATCCGCCAACTCGATTTCCTTGGCAACGGTTACACCGTCCTTGGTAACGGTCGGGGAACCGAACTTTTTGTCAATGAGGACGTTTCTACCCTTGGGTCCGAGAGTCACGCTGACTGCGTCGGAAAGAGTGTTAACGCCCTTGAGCACCTTTTTACGGGCTGCTTCGTCGAATAGAATTTGCTTAGCCATGATTGTACTAAGTTATGGATTGATTAATAAGAGTTTGGTGACACGCCGGGATTACCCAACTATGCCGAGGATATCGTCTTCGCGAAGAAGCTGGTAGGTCTCTTCCTCAAACTTGACTTCAGTACCCCCATATTTGCTGATGAGGATTTTGTCGCCAACCTTGACTTGGAACTCTACGGCGTTGCCGTCGTCGTCCTTCTTGCCTGTGCCGAGGGCGATGACTTCAGCCTCTTGGGGTTTTTCCTTGGCGGAGTCGGGGATAATGATGCCGCCCTTGACCTGCTCGTCTTCATCGACGAACTTGACGAGGACGCGATCACCCAACGGAGTGATGTTTGGTTTGCTCATGTTTGTTAGTTTCTGGTTGTGGTTTGTTCTGAGGATGGAGCGGTGATGACGATTGAAGCCTAGATGCTCCCTCCGCCGTCGACGCCTTAAGAATTATTTTATGTTATTGGCAGGGGGCTTCAGCTTTTGTCCTTGTCTTCGTCCACGACCTCGAAGTCGGCCTCTACAATGTCTTCTTCCTTGCCGCCTGATTCTGTCGAACGGGAGGATTCCTTGGCAGCCGAACCTGCAGAGGCTGCAGCTACAGCGGGCTCACCCTCCTCGCCTGCGTTCTCATAAGCCTGGTTGCCAAGTGCCTCGAGTGACTGCATCAGCGATTCCTTCGCTCCCTTCATGTCGTCGGCGGTCGCCCCTTGGTCCTCCAAGACCTTCTTGGCTTTGACCACGGCTTCCTCGACGGGGGCTTTTACATCAGCCGGAAGCTTGTCTCCGAGTTCCGAAATCTGCTTCTCAGCCTGATAGACCAAGGTATCCAATTCATTACGAACCACGACTTGATCCTTCTTCAGCTTGTCGTCCTCAGCAAATTT
>CAZWTI010000073.1:0-5549 GCA_964637065.1 uncultured Puniceicoccaceae bacterium | reverse complement strand
CATGTAGTTGGTTTTCTTCTTGATATTCATCGGGATCATACACCAGGTCGACACCTATGAGAGACGGTATGATTCCATAACGGATATTTGTGTCTCGCAGATGCAGGGTCTTTTTTTTACCGGGTTTAAAGACCATGATATTGCTCTTTGGAAGAAATGAAACTTCAAGTAGCGTGTCGTTGTTTTTATCCCTTTGCTTGACGGTTATTCCTTCTCTTTGCTTGGTGACCGCGAAGGTCGTATTTTTCCGTGCAGGCACCGATGTGATCACGGTTCTCCGCTTGATCGATCCCCTGCCCGTCGTATATACGGCCATCGAGCCTTCGTTCGAATTGAAGGCCGCTATCGTGGTGGTGGTTCCTACTGCAAGATCGGCCGTTATGGAAGAAGGCAGTTCTTCCTTTGTCATAGCATTCCAACCACTCTGGGGTGCGGCAAAGGAGGCAATACAAGAGACAAGGGTCAGTAAGAGGGCGACCCGATGGAGCAAGCGGCTATATGGATGATGATTCGGATTCATCATGTCAAGGCACGCTTCATTGTAAAATCACCCTTTCCACGTGAATGAATATCATTTGGAATGAAACCCTCATGTTTCTTCAATGAAAAGTTACCATACGGCAAATAGCAAGTATTTGAACAGTCCATATTTGATTTGGATGAACCGTCTTCTATCTCTATTTTTTTCGACCCTCTTTGCATGCAAGCTCTTGGGCTCGGATTCGACTCCCGTGAACGTTGTTTGGATCGTCATCGAGGATGCGTCCGCGCACATCGGCTGTTATGGTGAAACCCTCATCAAGACCCCGCATATAGACCGGATGGCGCGGGAAGGCATTCGTTGCAGCAGCGCCTTCGTCACGGCTCCCGTTTGTTCGTCCAGCCGCTCGGCCATGGTAACCGGCATGTATCAGGCCACCCTCGGAGTACACAATCACCGTAGCCAGACTTCGTCCGGCAAAGGTGGAGGGAACGTGGCTTATTACGACAGCTACAAGGTGCCTGAGTTGGTCAAGTTGATCCCCGAGCTCTTCCGCGATGCCGGGTACTACGTCACCAACAAGAGCAAGACTGACTACAACTTCATACCGACGAGCAAGCTCTATCACGGAAGCGACTGGAAGAAGGCGCCCGCCGACCGGCTCATCTTCGCCCAGTTTCAGTTGAAAGGCGGAAAGAACCGCAAAGCGAAGAGCCATGCGGATCCCGACAAGGTGATGCTGCCGCCTTACTACCCGGATCACCCCTTCCTCCGCCAGGACTGGGCGAAGTATTTGGACTCCTGGGTAAAGACCGATGAAGAGGTCGGACAAATCCTGGCGGATCTCGAGAAGGCGGGCCGATTGGACTCGAGCGCGGTCTTCCTTTGGACGGACCACGGCGTCAGTCACCTGCGGGGCAAACAGTTTCTTTATGAAGAGGGCATACGCGTCCCCTTGGTCATCCGTTTGCCGAAGAAGCAACGCGCCGGCGCGGTGCGGGACGACCTCATCGAGCACATCGACGTCGCGGCTTGCTCGCTCAAGTTGGCCGGCATCAAGATACCCGGCAACGTGCAGGGCCGCGATTTCCTGGCTGCCGACTACAAGCCCCGGAAATTTGTTTTCGCGGCCCGTGACCGCTGTGACGAGACGGTCGACGTTCTGCGTTGCGTGCGTGACTCCCGCTACAAATACGTCCGGAACTTCATGTCGCACGTCCCCCACGCTCAGCCCAGTATGTACAAGGACGGCAAGAAGATCGTGCAGGTCATGCGCGGCTTGCACAAGGCAGACAAGCTCAACGAGCAGCAGTCGCGCCCCTTTGTCCCTCGTCGGCCGCCGGAAGAACTCTACGACCTGCAAAGCGATCCCTATGAACTGGTCAACTTGTCCGTCGACCCCAAGCACCTGGACCGCTTGACCGCCATGCGCAAGGTCCTCCGCCAACGCATGACGGAGACGCGTGACATGGGCTTGATTCCCGAGCCGATTCTGGAGGACGTCGGGCGCGAGGCGGGAAACAAGTACCTGGCTTTTCTCCGGAACGACCACAGCGAGCAAACCCGCCGCTTGATTGACGTCATCGCTGCCGGTGAAGCGAACGACGGCGCCAAGCTGCTGCAATATGCAAAATCCGCGGATGCATCGACCCGTTACTGGGCTGCCGTCTGGTTGGGCGTCAACAAGACGCCTGCAGGCAAGGCCACCTTGCTGAAACTGACCACTGATCCCGTGCCCGCCGTCCGCGTCGCGGCGGCCCAGGCCTTGTGCAAGTTCGGCGACCTCAGTCACCTGAAGGTGCTGGTGGAGAACGTCGAGAATTCCAACTTGCTGGTCGGCATGTTCGCCCTGCGGGCCATCGAGGAACTCGGCGACGCCGGCAAGGCGCACCGTGAAGCCATCGCCGCGGCCGGGAAGTCGAAATACGAATTTTCTCGACGCATCGCCAGGCGCTTGACCGCCAAGTGGCGTTAAGGTTGGAAATTCAACCTACTCCCGCACCATGTATATCATGAAACATTGCCCGCCACGATTGCTTCTTCTGACCCTGCTTGCCTTCTTGCCGTTCGGAGCGCAGGCGAACGACAACTTCGGGGTCCTCAAGAACGCCAAGATCATCCACGGAATCAACGACGCTCGCTACGCAGGCTTCGCCCCGGAAGTCGGAGCCCGCGGTTTCAGTCTAGAATTCGATTCAGGATCGCCTTCACACGAAAATTCGGGCGAAATCATATGATCGCGAAATGAAACGGGAAAGATTTCCAGACTTCTTCGACAAGACGGGGCGCTGACTTGGATTCCCTGAGCAGGAGACTCGATTGAACGACGTGAAGAAAGATACCATTGGCCGCCGCGATTTTCTGGCGGGAGCCGGGGGCGGCATGGGAGCCCTGGCTCTGTCGGCGTTGATGCGGGACGAGGCTCAGGCTGCATCAAGCGCTTTGCGGAACACTCATTTTCAGCCGAGGGCCAAGCGCGTGCTCTGGCTGTTCATGCACGGCGGGCCGAGCCACATGGACCTGTGGGATCCAAAGCCGGACCTTCTGAAGTACGCGGGACAGCCTTTGCCCGACAGCTTCGGTCAAGTAATGACAAGGCGCAAAGTGGCGAAGAATCCATTGCTCGCTCCAGTCAAACCATTTCGCCGACACGGTCGATCAGGTCTCGCCATGAGCGAATTTCTGCCTCACATGGCCCGTCACGCGGACGATCTCTGCGTCCTCAGAGGCTGTCATGGCGACAGCGTGAATCATCCCCAGTCGGTCTACCAGATGAACACCGGTTCGGTCCTGATGGGCAAACCCTCCGTGGGCAGCTGGGTCGCCTATGGACTGGGCTCGGAAAAACGCGACATGCCCGCCTTCGTCGTTCTTCCGGACCCCCGCGGCGGACTCAAGGGCGGCCCGCCCGCCTGGGGCAGCGGCTTCTTGCCCGCCACTTACCAAGGCACCACGCTGCGTCCCGGCCCCAAGCCCATACTGAACCTCCGGCCTCCGACGGATCGCTCTCCCGCCAGCAAGCGAGACCTGGATGAATTCATCAGACGATTTAATCTGCGACATCTCGCCGAACGCGATCGAGACGACGATCTCGATGCCAGGATACGAGCCTACGAGCTCGCCTTTCGCATGCAGACCGCCGCTCCCGAAATCGTCGATCTATCGCGAGAATCAAACGCCATGCGCAAGCTCTATGCCCTGGATCGACGAGAGACCGCGGAGTTCGGAACTCGATGCCTGCTGGCAAGGCGGATGCTCGAAAGCGGCGTCCGTTTCGTCCAATTGTACTCCGGAGACACAAACGGTTGGGACGCGCACAAGGGAATCCTCCGAAACCATTCCGCCTGGAGTCTAAGAACCGACCGACCCATTGCCGGACTGTTCGACGACCTCAAGGCTCGAGGACTCTGGGAAGACACCCTGATCATCTGGGGAGGCGAGTTCGGCCGCATGCCCATGAGCGAACAAGGAACGGGTCGCGACCATAATCCGTGGGGATACAGCATCGTCCTGGCCGGAGGCGCGGTCAAAGGCGGCATGGCCCATGGCTCGACAGACGCCGTCGGTCTCAGGGCGGAGGAGGGGAAAGTGCACGTCCACGACCTGCACGCCACCATCCTGCACCTCCTGGGCATCGCCCACGAACGACTGACCGTCAAGCACCACGGAAAGGACGAGCGACTGACCGACGTATCGGGAACCGTGGTCAGGGAAATCCTCGCCTGATGACCCCGCAAGGCACTTGGATCGAACTTGGCCGAAGGGCCGTCCCCTTGACTTTTTTCATGTTCCTGGGGCAATCGCTTCTTGCCTCGACATCGCACTGGTCTTGGCAACCGCTCGCTCGACCCACGGTGCCCATCTCACGCTCGGAAAGACACCCGATCGACGCATTCATCCTCGAACGTCTCGGGCCATTGGGACTCTCCCTGTCTCCGGAAGCGGACCGTCTCACCTTGATTCGCCGCCTGACCTTCAATCTCACGGGTCTCCCGCCCAAGCCGTCGGAAATCGACGCATTCCTGAAAGACGCCTCAGGGGAAGCCTACGAAAAGCTTGTCGAACGCCTGCTCGCATCTCCCGCCTACGGCGAGCATTGGTCCCAGCATTGGCTGGACCTCGCCAGATTCGCCGAAACCGACGGCTTCGAGCACGACAAGATTCGCCCCAACGCATGGCGCTACCGCGACTGGCTGATCGAATCGCTCAACGACGACGTTCCCTATGATCGATTCGTCCGACTTCAGATTGCCGGCGACCAGATCAGCCCCGACGATCCGCAAGCGGCCATCGCAACGGGCTTTCTCCTCGCCGGACAGGACATGCCGGACATCAACCTGCTTGCCGAGCGACGACACATGCTGCTGAACGAAATGACCGCAACGATCGGCAGCGTCTTCCTCGGTCTCACCCTGGGTTGCGCCCAGTGCCACGACCACAAGTCCGATCCCGTCAGCCAGCGCGAGTTTTATCGGATGCGGGCCTTCCTTGAAAGCGACCTCCAATTGAAGGAAGTGGAGCTCGGAGAAATCAGAGCCCGGGTAATGAGCAAGGGCGAAGCCAAGGCCACTCACGTGATGACTCGAGGCGACTTCCGCCAACCGGGCGTAAAGGTCCGCGCCGGATTCCCCCGCATTACGAATACGATCGAACTCGAACCAGAGCTGGGGACGCGCAGGGAATTGGCCAATTGGATCACACACCCGGAAAACGCTCTCTCCATGAGAACCGCGGCCAACCGTCTCTGGCTAAGACACTTCGGTCGTCCTCTCGCCAGCCCCCAGGATTTCGGGACCTTGGGCCCGCCTCCCACTCACCCGATCCTGCTCGACTGGTTGGCGACCGAGTTGCCCAGACGCAAGTGGAGTCTCAAGTCCATGCACAAGCTCATCGTCACCAGTTCCGTATGGAAACAGGCCAGTCGCGACTGCGGCAACGACAAGTCATGGGCCAGGCGCCTCGAAACCGACGGCGGCAATCGTCTCTGGAGTCGACAGGTTCGTCGTCGTCTCACCGGCGAATCCCTGCGCGACGCGCTTCTGGTCTGCAGCGAGTCCCTGACCGCCCG
>CAZWTI010000072.1:0-5071 GCA_964637065.1 uncultured Puniceicoccaceae bacterium | reverse complement strand
GGCGGCCTCTACGGGAACAATGTGGCGGTGGAGCGCTGGAACGGATTTTACAAGTACTTACACGAGGAACATGGCTTCGCCGAGAAAGCGGTTCTCGAGGGGATGAGTCGCGGCGGTTTGATCATTTACAACTGGGGGATCTCCAATCCCGAGAAGGTGGCCGTCATCTATGGGGACGCCCCGGTGATGGATTTCAAGAGCTGGCCCGGTCATGCCAATCGCGGGATACTGAAGGCCTATGGTTTCAAGAACGCGGAGGAGGCCAAGGCCTACCAGGGTAACCCGGTCGACAATTTGAAACCCTTGGCGAAAGCAGGCGTACCCATCATCCACGTGGTTGGCGATGCGGACAAGGTGGTGCCGGTGTCAGAGAACACGGCGATTGCCGAAAAGCGCTACAAGGAACTGGGCGGGACTTTCAAGGTGATCCACAAGGAGCAGGTGGGGCACCATCCCCACTCCCTCAAGGATCCCGCCCCCTTGGTGGACTTTGTCCTGAAGCATGCGGTGCGCGGGTCCAAGACGAATGGCCGTTTCCTCTACATGAGCACACCTGACGGGGCCCAGAAGGCAGGGTCTTCCGATCCGGGCATATTAGTTTTTGCCATCGACGATGGGCACAAGTTCGTTCGTAGAATCGATGTCCCTGTGTTTAGCGAGGGTATTCGAGGATTCACCGGTTGCACCGCCACCAAGTGTCTCTACTACTCAACCACTGGGGGAACGTTGGGTTGCTTCGATTTGACTACCGAGGAGGTCAAGTGGCAGTCCAAGTTCAAACAGGGCTGCGACCGGTCCTGCATCACGCCGGACGGCAAGCGAATCTATGCTCCGACTGGCTGGTGGTGGCGTTCCGATAAGGACGGTTTCATCGTGGTCGATGCCGCCACCGGAAAAAAAATCGACCAGATCGCCGTCAACAAACGGGCCCATAACAGCATCGCCAGCCTCGACGGAAATTACGTCTATTTGGGAACCGAGGTCACGCTGACTCAGTTCCGGGCCCGCGATGGCAAGGCGCTCCAGACCATTTCGCCCGTTGGTGAATCCGGTGTCTTCCCCTTCACCGTAAACAGCGCCAATACGCGTGCCTATGTCTGCCTTGGCAGGCATGCCGGCTTCGACGTCGTCGACTTGGAGATGGGCAAAGTCACCGACCGTATCTTCGCGAAGGATCCCAAGACGGGAAAGAAGATCAGGCATCGCACCCATGGGGCAGGCATGAATCCCGAGGAGACGGAGCTCTGGATAAGCGACCAGACGGGCAGGAAACTCTTCATCTTCGACCTTACCAAGGCGCCCCCCGCTCCCAAGGGACACGTCGACCTAAGCATGGGCGGTCATGGCTGGGTCACCTTCAGCCTCGATGGTGCCTACGCCTATTGCCATACCCCCGATGTCTTTGACGCACGCAGTAAAAAGAAAGTTGCAACATTGACCTCTGCCAACGGCAAACCCTTCGCGAGCTCTAAGTTCATCGAGGTGCAGTTCACAGACGGTAAGGTATCAAAGATTAGCAATGAGTTCGGCCTTGGTCGCGTCCATCACAAGTAAACAGCCGATTGCCGCATTCTCATGAAACGGCAAGTTTTTGAAAAAGCGCTTGTTCCTGCTAAGACCGTTAATAATTTGATGAATTTTACAGTGTCTCGTCTGAGTCTATTTTAACTTTTTGACATGAAGAAAAACTTCTTTGTGAAAAATTTCCCAGCTTGTACAGTTGGCCTGCTTGCCCTTTGCCAATCACTCCATTCGGTAGATTACGAGAGTCAGATTCGTCCTATTCTTGAGGAGAGTTGCATCGATTGCCATGGGCCGGACAAGCCAAAGGCTCGTCTTCGCGTCGATCAACGCCCCCTTCTGCTTCGAGGCGGTGACAGCGGTCTGCCCGCGATTATCCCGGGCAATCCTGAGAAAAGTCACCTTATCGAGTTGATCAAGTCGAAGGATTCCGACGAAAGAATGCCGAGGAAAGCGTATCCTTTGAGCGACAAGGACATCGCTTTGCTTGAAAAGTGGATTGCGGAAGGAGCGGTTTGGCCGGGCCAAATGGATGCCAAGTTGGAACTGAAGACGGATCATTGGGCCTTTCAACCCGTCAAACGCCCGGAGGTTCCCGGAGACGCCAAGCATCCGGTCGATGCGTTCCTTACCGCTCGATTGAAGGAAGTTGATTTGCAGCCCAATGGACCCGCAGATGCCCGCTCGCTCATTCGTCGGGCCTCGATCGTCTTGACCGGATTGCCACCCACACCTTACCGCGTTACGGTATTTGAAGAGACCCATGCTCGCAACCCGGATAAAGCATATGCCGAACTGGTCGACGAGTTGCTCGATTCGCCGCATTTCGGGGAACGCTGGGCCCAGCACTGGCTGGACGTCATTCGTTGGGCCGAGACAAACGGTTCGGAGTCCAACCTCTATCGGAAATTGGCCTGGGTGTACCGAGACTATGTCATACGAGCCTTTAATCAGGATCTGCCCTACGATCGTTTCGCGCGTGAGCAACTGGCCGGTGATGGCATGGGTACGGGAGAAGCCTTGGGCTTTCTTGTCGCTGGGCCACACGTTCCGGCTGCCACCGTCGGACAGGAACCTTCCGCCATTCGCCAAGCCCGGGCCGATCGCATGGACGAGATCATGCAGACCGTCGGGGCCTCCCTCATGGGGGTGTCGATCAGTTGTGCCCGCTGTCACAATCACAAGTTCGATCCGGTTTCGATTCAGGATTATTATTCGATGACAGCCGTCTTTCAGGATATCGAATTTGGAAGTCGTTTTCCCGAGTTTTCCAAGGATCATCCCCGCAAGAAAAACGCCCAAGCCATTTGGAGAGAAATTTCCAAGAACCGAAACAAAATTCGGGCCGAGACAAACGTGTGGGAGGAAGACTGGGGGGCGTACAAGGAATACCACTGGAAACCGGTCGAGGTGACCGGCTTTCGAATCAACTTCAAGTCCGGTTACGTCGGCGTGGACGAGCTCGAGATCTTCGGGCTTCCCAGCGAGAACGTCAATTTGGCCCACAATTCGCTTGGCACCACGGTCTGGACGGACACCGCCTTTGCCCAGCAGGGAGGGCGTTTTCCCGTGCACAGGGTCATCGACGGCAAGTTCGGCACCCAGCGCTGGCAAGCCAGTTACAATAAGCTGAAGAAACAGCAGCCTTGGCTGGAGTTCAGTTTCAAGGAACCAGTCACGGTCGGCCGCATGCGCTTGAGCTCGAACCGGGAATATTACTTTGAGACCGATTACCTCCAGCAAAAGAATAAGTTTAACTTTGATAAATTCCTGGTGAACGTGAAGTTGCCCGACGGCACCTGGAAGGAAATCGCCTCCGTCGCCAAGTCCAGGAAGTTCATGGAAGGCAACAAGGAGGTTGCGGATGCGGTACGGGAAATTTCCAAACTGACCTACCGGTTTTCCGAGGAAGGTCCCCGTCCCAGTTTCGTCGGCAGTTTCATCAAGCCCGCGGTCACCCATGTGTTCCACCGTGGCAGCCCTGAAAATCCGCGCGGCGTCGTGCTTCCCAGGGCGCCGAAGATCTTCGCGGGAGAGCTAGGCGTCGGCAACGATGCCAGCGGGCTCGCCCGTCGTTCCCGCTTCGCCGATTGGGTTGCCGACACCTCCAATCCTCTCACTTCCCGGGTCATGGCCAACCGCATCTGGCAGCATGTATTCGGGGCGGGCTTGGTGGTCACCGGGGGGGACTTTGGCCGTGCCGGAGTCCCGCCCAGTCATCCCGAGCTCTTGGACTGGATATCAGCCGAGTTTTCCCAGCCCAAACGGCCCGGCGGTACGGCCTGGTCCATGAAGGAGTTCATTCGCCTGCTGGTTACTTCGGATGCTTTTCGCCGATCCAGTCAACCCGCCATCGAGGGTATGAAGAAGGACGCCACCTCTTCCTTGCTTTGGCGTTTCCCTCCACGCCGTGTGGAGGCCGAGGTCATCCGCGACGGTATCCTTTTGGCGTCCGGCAAGCTGGACCGTAAACTGGGAGGGCGAAGCTATCGCATCCACAACGTTAAAAAGACCTACGCCCAGTGGCAAGTGGTCGACAATCACGGCCCGAAAACCTGGAGGCGCATGATCTACCAGGAACGCATGAGACGGGTGGATGACCGTATTTTCACGGCCTTTGACTTTCCTGACTGTGGCCAAGTGCGGACAAAGCGTCCAGTTTCCACAACCCCTTTGCAGGCTCTCAACCTGATGAACAGCGACTTTGTGGTCAAGCAATCCGCCTTGATTGCGGAGCGGGTGAAAAAGGAATTGATCGGGTGTGGTCCCGAGGTCCTCTCCCGCCGCTGCTTCTCCTTATTGTTGAGCCGTCAACCGGAATCGGAGGAGTTGATGGCCTGCCTGCAGGTGGTCAAGACCCGCGGCCTGCCTATCCTCTGTCGGGCCCTAATCAATTCCAACGAATTTGCTTTTCTTCCATGACTATCCTCCCGCAGAGGCCTTTTTAAAAATGAATCCTGCTGAGCGCATTTCTTCGATCGGGCACGGTATGCTGAACCGGCGCAACTTCCTCCGCAACACGGCAGCCGCCCTAGGTGGCCTCGGTCTCGCCGGGTTGTTGGCTCAGGATGGTCTGCTGGCTTCCGACGACCCAACCAACTTCAGTGGCAAGACGCCGATCCGTCCCGATATCGATCCCGACAACCCTTATGCCCCCCGGTCACCTCATTTTCATGCACCGGCCAAGCAGGTGCTTGTCATCTATTGTCCCGGGGCCGTCAGTCACGTGGACACCTTCGACTACAAGCCTGACCTGACCAAGTTTCATGGCCAAAAGCCTCCCGGCATGCCTGCAGTCACCTTCGAGGGACCTTCCGGCAACATTGCGAAGCCCTTTTGGGAATTCAAACCGCGTGGCGCAAGCGGCAAGATGACTTCCGAATTGTTGCCCAAACTCGGAGCTTTGGCTGATGACTTTTGTTTCTTGCACGGGCTCCACACCCAGACCAGCGCTCACCCGCAGGGGGAGAATTTCTTTAATACCGGGTTCACCATGGAGGGTTTTCCCTCTTTCGGGGCTTGGGTGACTTATGCCCTAGGTTCGGAGAAT
>CAZWTI010000071.1:0-4240 GCA_964637065.1 uncultured Puniceicoccaceae bacterium | reverse complement strand
CCGTAGCCGTCGTCCGGCCCGGCGAAATGCTCGATCCTCACAGCCGACAGGCCCCCGGCTCCCCTCGCAGGTTGAACACCTCGAGGACCGGACCCTGTTGTCGGTGACCACTCTGCTCATCGACGGCCAACTCAGCGTCGTGTCCGACGCCGGAGAAGCGGTGGCCATCGGAGCCGACGGTTTGGGCAACGTCCAGGTCACCGTGGACGGAGTGATCGATCCCAGCGCGGGGACGATTCCCGCGTCGAGCGTCGAGTCGATGGTGGTCGTGGGTGGCGACCTCGGCAACGTGCTGGATCTCTCGGGTGTTGCTGCATCGGATTACGACTACACCGACCTCGATGGCAACCCGGTCACCATCGAGGTGATCGGTGGGAACGGGGACGATGCGATCACCGGCCCCTCGGTTTCCAATTCCGCCTCAGCGGGAGCCGGCCTGCCCTTTGCGCCGCCGGTTCGGTACGACGTCAATACCTTGCCGACCAAGGCAGTGTTCTTTGACGTTGATGGAGACGGTGATCTCGATTTGGCCGTTCCCAACTCTGAAAGCGGTGGCAGCGGGACACAGGATGACTCCGTTTCGATTCTCCTGAACAACGGAGACGGGACATTTGCGGCCGGAACGGAATCCACCGTGGGGGACAGTCCTAACAATGTTGTTGCGGGTGACCTCGATTCCGACGGTGATCTGGACCTGGTCACGAACAATCGGGGGCACGACGGTGGGCTTTCTCCGGGACTGGATGACATCTCGGTTTTGTTGAACAACGGCGATGGCACGTTTGCCGCCCAACAGAAGTACTCTGTTGACGCAGACGTGCCCTACGATGTCGTGCTCGGAGACTTCGACGGTGATGGTGATCTGGATGTCGCAACCGATAATGAGGATTCCGACAACGTGTCGGTTCTCCTGAATCAAGGTGACGGGACCTTCGCTACGCCCAGCACGTTTTCTGTGGATGACCAACCGCAGGGTCTGGTCACCGGGGACTGGGACGGTGACGGCGATCTTGACCTGGCAGTCTCCTGCTTTGGGGTGAACAACTCGATCTACCTTCTCACGAATGATGGATCGGGCCAGTTCTCGGGCAGTTCATTCAGCGCCGGTGGTGATCCTGGAAAAATCGAATCGGCAGACTTGGACAATGACGGCGATCTGGATCTCTCAGTTGCCTTCATCAACAGTGATGAGATCGGCATCTTTCTCAACAACGGCGACGGGACATTCGCAACGGGAGTCATGTACAGCACGTCGGACCCGGGTGCGGGCAACGGCAGCAGTCCGTTTGACCTCGTCGTTGCCGATTTCGATCAGGATGGATTTCCCGATATCGCCTCTCCGCTGAATGCTGTCGCCCGTCTTGTCACATTCCAGAACAACGGCGACGGGACATTTGCTCCCCGGGTCGATGTTGGTCCCGTGGGTGTCAACGGTTTGTACATCGCCGCCGGTGATGCAAACGGTGACGGCGTTCCGGACATTCAGGTCACGAATCACAGCGACGACGATATTTCGGTCTTCCTGAGTACCGCGATTTCCAAATCGGCGGACCTGGGTGTGACGGTCATGGCCGGTGATGGCGACGACACGGTGACCCTGTTCGCTAGCGACAATTTGGTTGACGCCGGTGACGGCAATGACCTGGTCACCGGCGGAGTCGGCCGGGACACCCTGGCCGGCGGCGACGGCAACGATACGATCGACGCCGGACAAGGTGACGACGTCGTTACCGGCGGTGACGGATCCGACACGATCGTCGGCGGTGAAGGCAACGACGACCTCAACTCCGGCGACGGCGGGGACAGCGTTGAAGGGTCCGAGGGCAACGATTTGCTGAACGGAGAGAGTGGCAACGACACGCTGATCGGAGGCCTGGGCGACGACACGATCCGTGGCGGCGACCAGTCGGATGAGATTTACGGTGATCTCTCCGACCCGTTGTCATTCTCAGATGGCAACGATTTCGTCCAGGGCCAGGGCCAGGACGACACGATCGTTGGTGGTGGCGGTGTCGACAACCTGCACGGCGGGTCCGGCAACGACCATATCAGCAGTACGTTCCCGATCTCCGAGGCCGCCGCGGCTCCGCCGGCTCCGGAGCCGCCACCGGTTGTTCCGCCCTCGGTCGGATTTGATGATGCGGTCGACAGCGGCGGCGGCACCGACAGCGGTACCAGCCACGACATGACCAACGGACCCGGCGACGCCTCGCTGCTGATCACCGTTGATGGCGCGGGCAGCTTCGGGACGAACTCGGGAGTGGGTGGAAATGCCGGAGCCGAGTACGACCCGGTGGGTCCGGCACCGGACCCGGCGACGACCACCTTCCAGTCGGACATCTACTACCGCGACAATACCACCGGTTCTACCGGTTCGCGGGACACGTTGACCAACCTGGCGGCCAACCTGACCACGATTCGCGGTTTGCCGACCGAGGCGAACAGCGGGTTCGACATCGGGTCGTTGAACTTCTTGCTGACCCAGACGGTCACTCCCATGCTCGACGCCAGTGATGTTCAGACCGGCTCACTGCTGACACAGACCCTGCGGTTCACCAACACCGGCACGGCGAATGTGGATTTCGAGTTTGTCCGTTACATCGACGGTGACCTGTATTTCGACGGCACCCTGATCGACGGCGGTGGCCGGATGATCACTTCGGCCAACGACGAAGTGCTCTTCGAGACCGATCGTGGAGGTAGCGGGTCGACCGACACCACCTTCCTGGGAATTACCGGGAAACACGGGACCATTCCGACCACGGGGCGATTCGAACTCGACTCCTGGAGCGGGCTCCGGACCCGGATCGCGGCGGGCACCGCGCTGGACGACACGGTCACCGGCGACAACGACGGCGACCAGTTTGTCGACGCCGGCCAGGAATACGACATCACGCTGGCTTTGCAGAACCTGTACAGCCTGGTGCCGGGTGCGTCGGACATCTATACCACTCACACGATCTTCGGTTCCGGAGCACCCGACTCGGTCGGTACTAATCTTCTTCCGCCGGTAGCCAATGATGACACGGGCGAGATCCGCGCCAACAACATCGCGATCATCGACGTGGTCAGCAACGATTCGGATGTCGACGGAGTGCTCGATTTTGCGTCGGTTACGATTAGCTCTCAGCCGTCCAACGGAACGGCGGTGAGCATGGGTGACGGGCGAGTTTCCTACACACCCGATGCTGGTTTCAGCGGCACCGATTCGTTCGCCTACTTGATCTCCGACAATGATGGCCAGGTCAGCCAGCCGGCCACGGTCACGATCACCGTCACCCCGCCCGATGCCGGCGATGTGCTCAACGGTGGCAGCGGCCAGGACACCGTGCTCGCCTCCGACGGCGACGACCGGATCTTCGGTGGCAGTGGCAGTGACGATCTCGATGGTTCGTTCGGCAACGATACGATCCAGGGTCAAAACGGTAACGATACGTTGACGGCCGGAATCGGCAGTGACTGGCTCAACGGTGGCTCGGGCAACGATTTTCTCGACAGCCGGAACCCCGACGGTGATTTGGGGATCACCCAGGCGAACGACGACACCTTGCTGGGCCGCAACGGCAACGACACGATTCTGGCCGGTGAGGGTTCGGATCGGATCAGCGGTGGCAACGGCAACGACAGTGCTTCCGGTGGTGGCGGAGTTGACGCCATCTACGGCGGCGGTGGTGCGGACACACTGGCCGGTGGAGCCGGTGACGACACCCTGGATGGCCAGGGCGGTGCCGACACGCTCCACGGTGAGGCCGGCGATGATGTCCTGGTCTGGTGGCTCGGTGCGGGGTCCGACGATCTTCACGGCGACGATGGCTACGATGTCGTGCATGCTCGCGGCGACTCGGGCGTGCAGGCGTTCTCGGTGCTTCCCAATGCCAACGACCTGACGTTGCAGACCGAGACGAGGTTGCAGGTGTCAGATGGCACGTACCGGTCCAACGTCGAGTGGTCCTCGGAGGTGCTCGAGTTCCAGCCCGGTGACGGGGACGACACGATCACCGTCACCGATCTTCTTGGTGTGCCCAGCCTGCTGGTTCGGGTGGCCGGGGAAAACGGAAACGACGTGCTCGATGCCAACGGAGCTGATCCGGGCGAAGTCCGGTTGATCTTCGATGGAGGCGATGGCAACGACACGATCACCGGCAGGCTCGGTGACGACACCATCAACGCAGGCGACGGCGACGACCTGGTGGTTGCCGGGGCTGGTGGTGATACGGTCTTCGGCGGTGCTGGCGACGAC
>CAZWTI010000070.1:0-7183 GCA_964637065.1 uncultured Puniceicoccaceae bacterium | reverse complement strand
GAGGAAAGCGTCGGCGCCATCGAAAACGTCTACCTTTACAACCTCGACGACGTCTCAGCTATCGCCAACGAAAACCTCAAGTCACGTCAGTCCGAGGTTGCCCGTTGTCGGGAGGTCTTGGCAAAAAGGGCCGAAGGCGTTTGGAATCAGTTGGTCGCCTCCTCCAGGCCACCTTCCTGAATAAGCCATTCTGCGGCTGAAACGTCGGCTGGACGGGCCAAGATTCGGCGAAGCCTTTGCGCTGATTCCTTTGACCTTGACGATTCGTCCGTTTCTTCAAGACAAAACTGCAAGCGTTCTGCCAACTTGACCGGGCTAGCGGAACCTTGGATAAACTCAGGGTAAATGGGATTTTCAGGCAAGAGTAGATTCGCCATACCCAGATAAGGAACCTTGACCAGAAACTTTCCAAGGAAGTAGGTCATGGGATGAGCCCGATAAGCAATGGCTCCCGGTATCCCAGCAAGGGCACAGGCAAGCGACATGGTTCCCGAGCTAGTCAGGACGACCGAAGCCGAAACATGCTCCTGATTTCCAACGACCTTTACTTTTCCGATGGCTTCAGGACGACGAGCAACGCGTCTTTCGACCAATGAGAAGACCTCACCCGAAGGACTGACAACCGTGGCATGAAGCCCTGAAACATCATCGGCCACCAAGAGGAATGCATCCAGAAGGCAAGGCAAGATCCGGCTAACAGGTTGAAGGCGACTGCCGGGAAGAAGCAGAACGGGAGCTTCTGCATCATGAATGAGTGTTTCTTCGTAATCCTCGTGCGCAAAGGGATGCCCCACAAAACGAACGGGCAAATCGACGTCCGCATAGGTTTCAACTTCGAAGGGGAAAATCACGCCGAGGGCATCCAGATTCCGAGCCATTTTAAACCGACGTTTTGGTTTCCAAGCCCAAAGCTGAGGACTGACGTACTGGAGGAGTCGAACCTTTCCCCCGCCCTTTCGAGAAACACCTCGGCGACACAGAGCATGAGCGAGGCGAAGGTTGAAGCCGGGATAGTCTACGAAAAGAACGGCCTGCGGACGATTCCTTTCAATCCATGCCAAGGTTTCGGAAAAAAGGGACTTGAAGAAACCATAGTTCCTTAGCACCTCGAATACGCCCACCACGGCATGCTCGGTTAAATCAAACAGGAGTTCGGCACCCGCTTGCCTTAGCTTGGGACCGCCCAGGGCGACGACCTTCAGTTCAGGATTCCTTCTCCTAAGGTCACTTAGTAACCTTGCGGCATGCTCGTCGCCGGATGCCTCACCTGCCACGATGAGGATGTCGAAGGAATTGCCGGAAGGGACGTTCAGCATGGACTATTCATCAACTCTGCCAACCGTCCTGAATCAGCCTCGTTATCTCAAGAGCCACTTCAAGGGCCGACTTGCCGAAATCGACGTCGGTCTTCGGCTTGTCCGCCAAACGAACGCAACGAGCAAAGTCGGCCAGTTCAAGGGCGAGAGGCTCTCCCTTCTCGACGGGGACTTCACTTTTCCGAAGACCCGAAGGCGACTTTTCGATCAGGTGGCCTTTCTGGTTCATGAAGTCGAGAGAAAGATATCCGCTGTCCTGAAAAACCCGGAACTCACGAGCTTTTTTTTCACTGACTCGGCTGGCGTTCAGGTTGGCTACACAACCGTTGGCAAAGGTGAGACGCGCATTGGCGATATCCTCAGTCACCGAGAGCACCTTAACCCCTATGGCATCCAATCGCTTGATGGGTGAATCCACCAAGGCTAGGGCAATCCCCACGTCGTGAATCATTAGGTCGAGCACCACGCCAACCTCCGTCCCTCTAGGTTGGAAAGGAGCAAGACGCTCGACGGTTAGAAAGCGGGGGGTGGCAACGGCTTCCTCAAGGAAAGCCATCACGGGATTGTAGTGTTCGATATGACCGACCTGAACGATACGTTGGCGCTCCTTGGACCTGTTGACGATGGATTCCGCTTCGCTTGTGGAAGCGCAAAGGGGTTTTTCCACCAACAGGTGGCATCCGGCATCAAGTAACGGGAGTGCAAGGTCGGCGTGAAGGTCGGTCGGGGTAACCACGCTCACAGCCTCACAGGATTCGCCCAAGTCGGCCACGCTCCGAAATCTTCGACAAGAGTAAGCATTGCAGACTTTCTCGGCAGCCTCGTCGTTCGGGTCCAGGATACCCACTAGTTCGCATTCCTGCATCTCGTGATAGATGCGGGCATGGTGCTGACCAAGGTAACCAACTCCAACCACACCACAACGCAAAGGTTCTTGGAACATCTCGTTATCCGTCATTCGACAAAAAGGGTCTCACTCACGCAAGACTCCGTCGGTTAAGAATAGTGAATCGTCAGTGGACTTGGCAAAAACAGGATTATGCGTAACGAGAACAAGACTCGCTTCCTGTTCACGACAACTTTCGAGTAATAAATCCATTACCTCGCCCGCAGTACGTTCATCGAGATTGCCGGTAGGCTCGTCGGCAAGGATGACCCTAGGGCGATTAAGCAAGGCGCGCGCAATGGCCACGCGCTGGCGCTCACCTCCAGACAGCTTTTGCGGCAACTGCCTCTCGCGATTGCCCACTCCCATGCGATTCAAAAGCTCTCTGCCGCGTTCTTCAACTTCCTTGCTGACGCCACCTGCAAGACGACCTGCCAACAGCACGTTCTCAAGTGCGTTCAGCTCGGGCACCAAATAGTAGGATTGATAAACGACCCCTAGGAAATTTGCCCTGCGGGAAGCGTCACGAGCAGAGGGTAACGAGGTAGGATCATGGGACTTCCCAGACCAAATAAGTTTCCCGGCGTCCGCATTATCCAAACGGGCGAGTAGGTTGAGCAAGGTCGTCTTGCCACAACCTGACTCACCACGAATACTTACCGAACTACCGAGGCAAAGCCGCAACCCGGCGCCTCTCAGAACCTCAATACGACCGTCGCCATAAGAAAAACCCTTGGTCAACCCCTCCGCCTCCAAGGTGAAAATTTCCGGCTCGTCACTCACTTCGCAGAGCCTCCGCAGGTTTTAGCCGGGACGCCTTTGATGCCGGAAGAAAACCAGCAAGTGTGGACACCACAACGGCGAAGGATCCAAAGACAATGAAAGTCTGCAGACTGTCAGGGGATTCCCAAGGGTAAGGAACTTTCAAGCTGTAGAAGTCGTAGAACTGCGCCACACCATCGCCGCCCTCCTCACCCGCTATATTACGCACAATGAAACCCATGAGACCATCGCGATAATGGATAAACACTAGAGCCATTCCCCAACCGGCAAGAGCCCCCAGCAAACCGATTACGAAGCCTTGAAGACAAAAGACTGCCCCGACTGAAAGACGCCGGGCTCCCATGGCCACAAGAAGTCCGATTTCACGAGTCTTACGGACGACGGACGTCATGAGGGCGATTGCAATGGCAAAGGCGGCCACCAACCCAATCGGAACCATGATCAAAACCATGAGATATTCCTCAAACTTCAGGAGATCAAAAAACCATGCGTTCTCGACAAACCAAGGCACAACACTCCAGTCCTCACCCAATTCCGTCCGAGCATCCCTGCAGGCTTGAGCCAAGACTTCCGTATCCGATGCCACTTCAGGCGCGAACTTGATGTTAAAACCATGAGCGACACCTTGTTCATCGTTCATTTCCTGCATGAATCTCAGAGTTCCAAAAATGGCATCCGTATGAAAACCTTGCCAAGGAACCTCGAAAATGCCGCCGACCTTGACTTGTCGGGGAGGCATCAACTCATCGGACTTGGCCTTGTAGAGCATGGCGGGCGAGTAGACGTCGATAGTGGAAGCCCCGAAAACCTCAAAGGCAAACTGGTCTCCCGCTGCGAAGGCGGTGCTGCCCGACACAGGGAAAAACACAGGAACGCCTTCGCCGAAATCATCTTTGGTCCCGTTCGCTCGAAAGACGTCCTCCCATTCCTCCCCGGCAGGGTCGGTAATACGAAAGCTGTCCTCGCTCGTGAAGCGAACCTTCCAAGTTCCAGATGCGACGAACGGATCCAACCGAAGAACCTTTACTTGGCCATTACCTACCCTTCTTGAGGTAGAATTGCCCTCAGTCGCCAGAACTGCGGCCGCAGGTCGAGCGCCTAGCCGTTGGGCAGCTTGACGACTTACGAATATGACGTCGTCCTCAAGATCATTTATCGTCGGCAAAGGCGTGACGTGGCCTGCCTCATCCACCAAGACTTTCGGGGATCCTTCCGCAAGGAATTCGGACACCGGTATAACGGCATCGCCAAGCGAAGGATCAACACCCAGGGCAAAAGGTACGGCACGATTGCCAAAGTGCTCCAGCAACAAGTGCCCGTTCAAGTATGGAGCCGCAGCCTCCACGTCGGGAAGTGACTTTAGCTTCGCCAAGTCCTCCCGCCAATCAGCGTCAGTCCCGAAGGAAGCACCGGCGCGGGCATGACCCTGTGATGCGATTATGTCCTCCCTAAACTTATCCTGAAATCCCTTCATAAAGGCGACCACGACAATCATGACGTTAACGCCCAAAGCCACCCCGAGCACGGCCAGAACGGAAAAAAAGGAAACCCCTCGTCCAGTGGGGAAAAGTTGTTTCCATCCGAGAAAAAGAGCCCAAGGAATCTTCATACTTCAAAAATTCCTATCTCGGCTCGAAAACCACGCGACTTAGGGAACACCCGTACCGTTGCCTTCGGTGTAGGATTCGATTTCTGAACCGAACCACGCCTCCGTGTTCCCTCGCAACTCGCTCCAATCCAATTCGGGCATGGGAAAATGTTCCTCCAAGTAGGTTAAGTAAACGAGATACAGAATGAGCAAAAGCGTACAGGAAACAATGATGGAAAGCACTCGCTTGACGATCCCAACGACCAAAAAGAGAGAGAGCACCGCCGCCGACCAAAGCAAGAGTGGTTCGTCCACCATACGCTCCATCAATTCTGCTACCCCTTCCATTATTTACGCCACACCCGAAAAAGCCGACGCTAGGGTTCACCCTCGTCATTATGATTAGCATCACTCGAAAAGCGATCAATCCCGGCATCTTTCGCCTTTCTTCGCAAGGGGTTAACGTCACGAATCAACAAACGAACCTTGGCATCTCGACGGGCGGTCTCGGCAGCATATTCTTGCAACTTGCCCTCCCATCGAGTCAGGGATTCTCGAACAGAGGAAACTTCGCCGCCGGGCACCTTGGCTTCCAAAGCCTTGAAACGAGCGATTTGAACAGCCAATCCGTTTTCGATGTCGCGAGCCTGAGCGGCAGACAAACGAGCCCATGCCAACTGCTGCTCACCTGCCAACCATTCAGACCGAATACGAGCAACCTCAAGTTCCTTGCGGGAATCAACCAAGGCAACTCGTGCGGCGTTGAAGTCTTCGGACGAGACTTTCATATCCTCCCTCAGGACTACGGGTTCCCCAAAGGCGTACTCTTCGTAGGCGGAACTCCGGCAACCAAAACTGAAAACGAGAGAGAATGCCGCAAAAAATGCGACAATTCCACCCTCTTCGCCGACAGTCACTTCTGCGACCAGTTACCTTTCGCGTCTCGGAACCAATGGCCTTCCTTACCCTTCGACCACATGGCCTTCGCCCACTGCTTGGCCACTGCCGATGCAGAGCCTTCCGTCTTTTTGGCGACGAGGCCGAAATAGGTCGTTCGGTCGGCGTTCTCTGCCTTGGCCAATTCGGCGACTGTGTCGTCGGCACCCGAACGAATGTGAAGGAGACCGTCGACTCCTTCACCAACGGTTCCCGCTGCCTTGGCCGCCAAGACCTTCGGCAGTCGTTCCTTCATGCGACTTCCCAAAGACGCCTCGGCGTAGGCAGAGCCTGCAAAAACCAACAGGCTCGAGAAAAGATAAAGTAGAGAAATGGTTGGCTTCATCGTCTCATTCCTGTTTGCCGCCGGCGGCTTTGGTTTCTTCGGTTTCCGAGTCCCCGTAAAGGTCATCCAAGAAGCTGTTAACCTCTTTCTCGATCTTGATGGTGATATTGTGGTCGAGAGTGATGTGATGCTCGGTCTTAATGGTCGTGCATCCGGTTGCAGCAATGAACGCGATGATGCACGAAAGTCGTTTCACTTGCAGCATGATGCATAAACCTAGCCTGAGAAGGGCTAGTCGCGCAACCGGATTTTCCGAAAAGACGACATTTCTTTCTGCATCTTGTTTCAGCCCTATTCGATTCCTTGAGTCTGAAAATCGATTTCCTGCAGGAGTTCCCAGATATCGACATCAATCCGAGGACGATAGTTCAGGTTGATGGTGGTCTTGTTGTCAATTTGAGCCTTCCCCTTAACTTTACCGAGGATTTGGCGGGTTCCATCTTCTTCAACAAAATCGAGACGAAGGTAGTCCACGGCCAAGTCCTTGAGAGCCAGCTCGGTGTTGCGGCGCAGTTTGTACTCCGAACCCTTGGGGCGCATGCCCTCGGTAAGCAAACCGTCGGAACGATACCGAAGGCGACCTGAAGAATTTGCAGAAAGCTCAAGAAAACCGCCCGTGAAATCCAGACCCGACGAGTTGCGGAGTGGAATGAGTCCGGAAAACTCTCCCACAATCTCACCGTCAAAGTCTTTGAAGAGAGATGCGATGCGGGAACCATCGACCTCAACAAGACGAAGAAGGAGGTATATTTGCTCCCCGAACAGATTGAAGCTAGAAGGCTCAAAGAGGATGGTTCCACCGAGTAACTTGGCTGATCCATCGTGAATGACGAGCGTTCCGTTGGCCTCTAGGGACAAGCGAATACGTCCTTCGGTAATTGACAGATTTCCGCAGCGGATTGCATCAAAGAAAAGTTCCTGAGGACCGTCGGTGGCCAAAGGATCGACCGAGGCCAATCGAATTTCGGTTCGGACTCCCTCTATCTGCACTTCATGCTCGTGAAGAAAAAAAGTGGACCCATTAAAATCCAGCAACGGAACACCACTGGTCAGTTTATCAATCGTTAATTTGGCGGGATTGAGTTCGTAACCGGCCTCGTCGAAAGAAAAAGCCAGAGAATCGACAAAAAGTTCCTTCATACTCGCGAGACGGAAACTCATGGCGAAGTCTTTCAAGAAAGATTCATCGCCTAGCAGGATACTTTCGCCCGAAATGCTTTGCGGAAGCGAAAAGTAAGGTTCGCTCAAGGGTTCCATGACACCCGAAAAGGAAAAATTCCGGAAAGTGACTCCTTGGAGGGGAAGAACGGCGTCGGTCGGAGCGAGAC
>CAZWTI010000069.1:0-6923 GCA_964637065.1 uncultured Puniceicoccaceae bacterium | reverse complement strand
CGGGGGTGCATGTCGGGCAGTTGCAGTTTGATGGGTTTACCGTCAGCGGAGAGCGTGGATTTTTCGGCGGCGAACCTGCGGACGTTCACCTGTGGAGAACCGTAGCCTTGGTGGTATTTGTAGCTGTAGCTCTTCAAGCCGTATGAGGCGGACGTGTTTGCGGATTCCTTGTCCATTGGTACTGTAAAAGTCAGGGCAAAACCAGTCTTGGTCAGGTTTAAACTGTGAACGTCGGGTGGCGTTTTGCCCGTCCAAGTCAGCGTTTGAATTCCACGATTTCCCGCCCAGCCATGCGAACTGTGCCCTACCCAAAGAGTTTTGCCATCGGGGGAAAAACAGAGGCGATTATTGCCTGTGGAGAGTCCGTTTCCGTCGAAGAATGGAATGCAAGCGCCTTGAATTTTGTCCCCTACCTTTTCCAGCATCACCCGCATGATTCGGCCCTTGTTCATTTCCCCAACCAGAAGTTGTCCGGCAAAGGGACCAAACTTGCCATCTGTTGAATCAGCAAGTGGCTGTGAGGGTGAGTTTGCCATAAGCCCGTGGGGAAAGAGGACAGCCGCAGTTTCGCGGAACCCGTCAAGCTCGGCTACCGGTTTTTTGATCGGGCGTCCTTCCTTCCAGTCCTTTTCCCATATCAGGCTGCCGGCATGACCGTAGAACTTTCCTTTTTCTATGTGGTGTAGCTTGCTTGTGCCGACCCAATCTCCTTGGTTGTCGGTTACGAAGAGGTTTCCCGACAAGTCGAAACCAAGCCCGTTGGGTGTCCGCAGGCCGGAAGCGTACGGAACCATCTCGCCTTGCGGCGTGACCTGAAGTACCCAGCCTCTATAGGGTACACAAGCGTACATTCGCTGGAGGTAACTTCGTTGGTCGAACGCCCCTCGTTTTTCGTGTCGTACGTCGGCTCCGCTGGAAGCCGTGCCCAAGGAGACGAAAAAGTTGCCCGCCTTGTCTCGGACGGGACCGAAGTGAAATTCGTGATAGTTCCCCGAAATGCCGAAGCCGTCACAGAACGTCTCGTGCTCATCGGCAGTGCCGTCGTCGTCTAGATCGCGAAGTAGAGTGAGTTCAGGCCTTTGAGCGACCATCACCTCGCGGTCATTCAGCGCAACGACTCCCAACGGAGTATGTAGACCTTCTGCAAAGAGTTTCCATTTGCCTGTCCTTGGATGTCGGGTGAAGACTTCGCCTGCTACAAAGCAGACCACTAGACGACCATCGGGCATGAAGTCGAGACCGTCCGTCTGCGTGCCATTCTTTCCGTGCCGATCGAGCAGTAGCTTTGGCGAAGGAATGTTTGCGAGGGTATAGTAGTCCGTGACTTTCGTTATTCCCGAGATTTGGCAGAACCCGAAAGAAAGAAGAGCAATTGTAAAGGCCCGGGTCATTTCTCCTTGGTGTCTTTTTGCCCGTACAGTCGCATTATTTCATCTTTTCCCAAAACGCGTTCAAAAACGTGAAGCTCGTCTAGATAGAATTTCGGGTTGGAGGCGGAAGAGGCGAGGACCGTTAAACCGCCCGGTAGGTTTTCTTCTGCTCTTCGCGAACGTTCATTATGCAGCTTTCCATCTAGGTATATATGAACCTTGGCTTCGTCTATGGCTACGGTCACTTGATGCCAAGAGTCATCTATGATTGGGTTTTGTAAATTGGGCTCACTGTTTTTTGTTTCGAGAGCTTTCCCTTTTTTGTCTTTGGGAGAGATAATTTCAAGCCTGTCCAAGTTGGGCCCTTTTTTCTTTCCGGAGGTGAGACGGACCTTATGTTTTCCAGGTTGGAGGTTCCGCTTGGCTTCGGCATATTTCCATGAGGTCCAGCTGCCTGTTCCTGGAAAGGGTATGGCCGGAGCCAGGAGATCAGTTTCACCATCAACGCTTAATTTAAGAGGGCGAGAATCTCCTGAGGCGTATCGAAAGCGGAGTAGATGCACTCCTTCCTTCTCAATCTTTATGGTCCATTCGACGAATTGTCCCGAGGTTTCTCCGAAGTCGAGATAGCCTGGACCACTGAAGCCTTGGTTGCTACTCGACTTTACGGGACCCTTGTACTTTGCGTGTTCGGCTTCTAAACCATCGTCATTTTTCTCCAACGCTGTTAAGGGAATACCGAAGGAAAAGGATTCGTCTGTCGGGGCGTAGCTCAACATCCCCCCTTTTTCCCAACCCAAGATGGCTGGGATGGATCTTGAGGGATCAGTTAGCTTCACCCACGCAGCAAGTGTCGCTCCTTGGGCATAGTCGCCCTTGGGTTGAGTCGGGACTATGCGGCGTCCGCTCGCCATTTGCCACGCTTGTCCGACCGCTCCCTCAAATAGGGTGCCCTTGCGGTTATAAGAGACTGCCAAGTCGTTCATGCTTAGGTAAAAGACAGGAGTTTTTCTCGGAATTTCCTCAAGTTTGATGGTGAAGTCCTTGGCGTCTTCTGGCGAAAGTCGAAGAAGGTTGTCCTCTATGCTGCCCTTGTTGCAAGTTATCTCGACTCCCGCGTCAGGGTCGAGATGGAAGAGGAGGTCGCCAGGGGCATTTTTCACAGTGAAGCGCCTGGACAAGCCGCTCCGACCCGGAAGCTTTGCAAGAAATTCCGTGACTTCCGCCCCGTTCAGTTCGTAGCGGAATCGGGGAATCCCGCCCAAAAGACGATAGCCACGAAATTTTTTGGTTATTGGGTTGTTTTCTTTCCCCTCGAAATGAAAGGGATAGCGAAGCTCCCTATGGTATATGCGGCCTTCGACGTGGGGTAGCGTTCGCCAACGTCCGAAACTGCCGTTTTTCTTTATGAATCCGTCTCGCCAAACATAGCGGAGACGGCAGTTTCCGGCGTCCCAACAGTAGGAATGCCCGCCGGGTAATGATACCGCAATGGCGGCTGGCGAACAGTCCGGCATGAATGTGCGGTGGACTATGGCTACTGCCGATTGCGACGGATTGCCAAAGGCGCCTGTTGCCTCGCTTGATTCGATGTCGGTCTTGGCAAGGAAAGCGTCTATTTTCTGTGGTCGCTTCTTTGCCACGAACAGGGTTCCGTGCATTAGGAATCCATGTCCGGGAAAGGTGCACACGTACGGGTATTCCCCTTCCTTTTCGGGGGCGTCAAACATTATGGTGACTTTCTGTCCGGGAAGTACCACCGAGGTGGACGCGAGAACCTTTGGAGAATCCGGAACAAAGTGACGCGCCGGGCCTTCCGCCCCCAAGGCGATGGCAGCTTCGACGATTTCCATCCTTGTTCCCGGACTGACCAAAACAAAGTTGTGCATCATCTCGTCGACGTTGTCGAAAAGCAGTTCCACCTTTTCGCCGGGATGAACGTGTAGGGCGATCGGGTCGAATTTGAGACCCGTCTTCACACCGAGTCTCAGCTTGGCCGCCTTCGTCGTGTAGGGGACGAAGAGGATTAAGGCGAAGAGGGTGGGGACAAGAGGAAGTAAAACGGTCTTCTTGAAATTTGTTGGCTTCACGGTTCCTTGACGACCAAGTTTCTAAACCACACTTGACCACCATGTTCCTGCAACATGATGCGACCTTTTTTTAACCCGAACTCGGGGTGTTTCTTGAACTTGCTTGAGGCATGGCGTTTCTGCCAGTCATCGGAACCGATTTCGATTTCCGCAACCTTTTCACCGTTCAGCCAATGTTCCAAACGTTTTCCCTTGGCGACGATACGGGAATGATTCAACTCGCCGGATTTCTTTAGCTTCTTGTCCGCGGAGGCTCCCTTGATGGCATAAATGGATGCGGTGGCGCCGAGATGATCGGGGGCATATTTGCCCTTCACGTCGTCGATTATCTGGTACTCGGGACCCAAGATAGCCCCGGAATAATCAGCAACCCTATACTTTGCGCCGCTGTTGCAACCCGGAGCTATCTTCCATTCGAAACTGAAAGAAAAATCGAGAAAGCTCCTTTTAGTATAGATGTCGCCGGCCTTGGATTTTCTAACCAGAAATCCGTCCTCGACGACCCAACCGTTTTTTGGCGGATTTCCCGTACGATCCGTCCATCCCTTTAGGGTCTTTCCGTCGAAAAGAGAGATTTCCTCGGCTTTGGCAAAGACGAATACAGGCAGCAAGCACAGTAACGCCAGTCTCATGACTGATCCGATCCTTCGCCCGGTTTTCCACCCGAGCGACCCCCTCTTCTACGTCGTCGTCCCCGGTTGCCACCTTGCTTGTCTTGGCGACCCTGTTGTTCCCTGCCTCCTCCTCTGCGACCCTCTTCACCCTTTTTGCCTCTGCCACCCGATTGGCGGCGAAGTCGGTTGTCCATCGCGGCGACTTTCTTCTCTAGTCGGGTGGTCTTCAGGTGAAAATGTCCGATGACGAGCAGGATGCCGTAGATGATGAGGGCATACTTGCCGAAGGAGACGTCTCCCCATTTCTTGTTCCATGCCACGGTCACGGCGGCTGATCCCATTATGGCCAGGGCAAACAGCATGGCAGCGTTCCAAATGAGGCGACTTCCACCTTGCGGGCGTTCTCGTCCGAGAATCTTTCTGCTGTTCATCAAGAGGAAGAAGCTGAGATAGGCCACGGGAATGAGGGTGAAGCCGAAGACCGAGGTGGGGACGACCAACCAGAAGGCGGCGTCCTTCCAGAAGAAGGGCCCGAGGACGCCGAGACCGGCAATCAGCGAACCCAGAACGAATGGTTTCCCCTTGTGGGGAACGCCTATCACTTCACAGACGACATGCCCATTTATGGTCATCAGGATGATGATGGTGGAGAAGGCCATTCCCACCACGCCGATCCCGAAAACCCAATGCGAGAAGGTCTTTCCGGTAAGGTTTTCCAAGGAGGCGGCGAGGTTGAAGGCATCCCGCTTAACGAGCATGGCAGCCATGTCTTTGTCGGCATCGGGGAGAGGGTGCAGTTTTTCCAGTTCCTCCTTCTCGGCGTCGCTTTTTTCGGCGTAGCCTTCGTGTTCTTCAGCTAGGCGAGTGTTAATCAGCCCAAGTAATCCTTTCTCAAGCTTGCCTTCGAGATGTTCTTTGTCGTGGGCTATTTCTTCCGGAGAGACGGGTTGCAAATGAAATTGCGAACCGGCTGCGATGATGACGCAGGAGGTGGCGACGACGTACGGAACGAGGAGTGCAGTCCAAAGGTCGAATTTGGCGAGACCGCGGTGCTCGCGTCCCCAGCGGCGACGCAGGAGGACAAAAGGCATGAAGAAAGTCATGTTTATGCCCACTGCCGTTGCTGCGGCAGACACCATGACGTCCCGCTGCATGGCGACAATTTTGCCTTTCCAGAATTCGGCGTACTCGCCCGTGGCGGCAAGGAAGGGGGCGTACTTTTCGGAAGGTTCGGAAAGGAGAGAGAGGTCGGGAACAAAGCCGGCAATGATCTCCCCCCATGGCAAGCTGTCGGGTTCTTCCACGAAAAAGGTCATCTTGATGACCACCCCGAGGAAGGCGAGGACGATCACGGCCACCATCACCTTGAGGATGTTGTCGAAAGCCTTGGCTCCCTTGGCTCCTCGGTCATAGGCTAGGATGGCGGCGATGGCGCCACCGAGAAGGACAGCGCAGACGAGAATCTTGCCCCACAGGTTGTCCAGCAAGGGAAATAAATTCTGGGTTGCGGCGGCGGTGCCGAGGGAGAACTGAGGCAGGCACCACACGACGTTGGCCAAGATGGTGGCGATGGCCCAACCCCAGCCCAGTACGGGATTGATTTCCTCGTTAATGGCCTTGAACGGGCTTTGTCCCGTGGACAAGGCGACGTGTGAGATGGCGCAAAGCATGATGACCCCTAGCACGATGGCAACGGGTTGGAGCCAAAGCAGGCTGTAGCCGGCGAGTACTCCCAGGAAGAGACTGGAACCGAGTGAACCGCCTCCGAGTGTTATGGCGCTTTGGAGCCAGCCCGGTCCGGATAGTTTTACGTAGGCGCCTAGTCTAGAACCGAGGCCTCCGAGTTCGGCTTCGCGCAGCATGACGCGTTCTTGGTCAAGTTTTGAAGGCATGGCGTAAGGATGGTTTCAGTATGAGCAATTCGTTTGGGTGCCCCAAACGAGGCTTGTCGTTGGACGCTTTTTTTGCCGTTGGGCAGCTACTTCACGGTCATCTTGCCCCGCATGAGAGCAAAGTGTCCGGGGAAGGTGCAGACGTATTCGTAGTCTCCCGCTTCCTTGGGAGCGGTAAAGATAATGGTGTCGCTTTCGCCGGGGCCCAAGAGTTTCGTGTGGGCCAGTGTGTCGCCCTTGACCGAGTCGGGAAGGGCATTCAACGCATTGGCCCCAGCGCCCAAGGCCTTTTGACCAAAGGCGATGGCGGTGACGCCTTTCTTCAGGATGACGATGTTGTGCCCCATGGCGATCTTTGGAATCTTGCCCACGTTCTTCAAGACGAGTTTTACTTTCGAGCCGGCTTTCACCTCGAACGTCGTCTTGTCGTACTTCATCATGTCATTGCCGGCGATGGTGACGGTTTGGTCTACCTTTACCTCCTTCTTTTTGTCGGCAATGGAGATCGAGGCGCCGCAGGCCATGCAACAGGCAAGGATGGTCGCGAGTGTTTTACGTTTCATTTAAAGGTTGTACGGTTGATTGATGAGAACCTTCCAAGGAAAACCCATAGGGGGGATTCTGCAACACGAAACCCGTTGTTTCACCAAAAGGTTTTGGAAACGGTTGGAGTGTAGGCGGGCTGTTTATCCCGTCTTACCGGTGGGCATGTAACGGTAGTATACCTCCAGCATGAGAATGCTCATGGTGGTGGTGTATACGTCGTTTTCGCCGTGGTAGTGAGCTCCATGACCAAAATGACCGTCGGATTCCTGTGCTCCGCAGACTATTGCCTGAAAGCTCTTGTTCCATGCGCGCCAGAACTTCTGCCCTCCACTTACGCCGGTGGCTTGGAAACAGGCCTGCGCGTGGTAGTACCATTCATAGGGGTTAACGTTCTTCCATTCCTTCGCTTGG
>CAZWTI010000068.1:0-6961 GCA_964637065.1 uncultured Puniceicoccaceae bacterium | reverse complement strand
GCGCGGTAACGTTTTGTCACCAAGGAACGTTGCTCCAGAACAGCTTTCGCCAACTCATTTTCAAAGGAAACGTCATTTGGGAATTCATGGATGAGGGCAGCTGTTGAAACCAAGGTCTGAAGATTTAAGTTAATCAGTTCTCCGAACCCTCTTCCGAAAGGTTTTACGAAACGAAGTTCGCCGGGACGCAAGAGGATGGAGTTTTCGCCACGGGCTCTACGCATGCTTAGGGAACCCGCAAGGCCAATCACCTTTATCCCTCCGCTGGTAACAACTTCAGTCATCATTGTTCCGCGTCCCGAGCAAACTATTTCCACTTCCGGTCCGGACAAGTGGAAAGGAGGTGAGCGGAGAGCTTGTTTGGCTCGTTGGTCAAACAGCAATGCTCCGTCCCATAACATCAGGGTGTTGGGCCCTGCGACGAAGGTCGAACCCGATAGGAAGCGAAGGTTTCTTGGACCTGAATTCAGCAGTAGTTTTGCCTTTTCCCGGCAAAATACACGAACTTCGGGAGGAATTGTATCTGCCTTGCTCAGGTAGCGGGATGAACCTTGATTGTTTTTCCGCCATAAGACGTTTCCCTCAATGTAAGAAACATCTGTTGAAATCGAAGCCTCTCCCTCTACTTTTTCACCAAGGGACGGTTCGACGAAAATAAAACAGAAGACAATGATCTTCGAAGACAGAAAAGAAGTTCTCAAAAGGAAACGGAGGCGCCCAAACCCAAGCCTGCCTCCCAGTTTTCATACTCGGCGTAATCCTCCAAGAGTGACTTGGCTTTTTCGTTCGCCGTCTTGTCCTGATAATTACTGAACAACCGCAGATAAAGCCAAGGCATAATTCTATAAAACGCAGAGAATTCAGCGTGCATCAGGTAGTCGACCCTGCCGACTGCATCCGGCTTGGTATAAGCGGTTCGCATGAACGATGCGCTCGGAGTCAGGTAGAGACGACCCGCTGAGCCGAATGCCTTGGCGAAGGAGAGACGAAGGGAAGTGCTGAGGTTGTCGCCGGCGTCATCGAACACGCCGGCAACGATATACTGTCGATAGGTCTTGGTCAGGGCATAGTCGGCGGACACCTCAAAGTTGATGATTCCGTTGTTTCCAAGGTAGAAATCCTGACCGATTGACACCGCAGGCGTAACGGCATGGTAAAGTTTGTCGTAGCCTCGAAAATTCAGTAGTTCATCGTAGCCGATGGAAACGCCTACTTTCCAATCTGAGGAAAGAAGGGCTTCAGTCTCCAAAATGCCGGAACGAAACTCGTAGTCGAGAGCCTCCAATGAATCATCGGTTGAGTCAGAACTGTTGATTGAATATTGCCCGAAGTAGGCCCGCTGGCCGAGAATGGTTAATGACGGTGAAAACTGTTTGAGCTTCGGGAAAACGAGACGCCCCACCGCAGTGTATTCAGTCGCGGCGGCACCATCCTCGGCAGTGTTGGAACGGGAGACATTGGAAGATCGGTATGACCGAACGTCGGTCTGGAAAACCCAATGGAACTTTTCCGCCTCTTCAGAAAGCAGTTCTCCCGAGAGTGGTTTTTCCAATTCCACGACTTCCTGAACGCCGGTCGGAGAGGACGTGAGTTCAGGATTTTGGGGTGCTTCTCGAATCTTGCTTTTCTCAACCGACGCCAGCGCTGACTTCGTCTTGCCGAATGGGCTGATGCCGGACAGGCAGCCCGAACAAAGAAACACCAGCATAAAGAATGAAGAGATGCGCAGGAATTTCCACGCAAAACGTCTTCCGTCTTCGCCTTTTTCCTTAGGGGAGTTTCGAGATTTTAATTCTTGTTCCATGGAGATCAAAGGAGGTCCTGTCGTTCAGCAGGTTGCCACCTTGTCGTACGTCTTGAAGAAAATTGACCCGGCCATATGAGCGATTGGCTGAACCGAAGGTGGGATACTTCCCGTCCAGACCGCCTTTCAAGGTATGCAAGTCGACAATCGAAGTTGATGGAAAGTCGACGTTTCTCAAGTCGATAGTCGTAGCCCGCATTTGGATTTCCAACACTCCTGAGGAAAAACGCGTTGAGTCTATCGAAAGGTCCATAAGTGCCTCTAGGTGCACTTGGTCGGCTGCGGTAAGCTCGACGTTGTTCAGGCTTAGGTCTCCGAGGCTCCGGAGGTAAATCTTGCTGCCTGCGGCGAACGCCGCGTCGGAAACGCTCCAATCGGAACGCGAGGCGACGACCAAGTCAGCCAAGGCCGAATCAAGACTTGAGCCTGGAGAACTAGAAACCTTGTCGCCACCGATAAGAACCACACGGGCGGCAGAACCCGTGAAGGATATGGTTCCGGAAGAATCCATCCCCCTAGCGGCTGCAAGCAGAAAGGTGTCGTGCCCGTCAATCAATGACTCGTAGGAATAGGTTCCGCCTGACAGTGACAAGTCACGGCCAGCTACTGCGGCATAGGAGGCCGTGGGGAAGCTCTCGGTCGAGAGATGGTCCCACACCGAGGCAATATCGAGAGCGAAGTCGTTAGATGAGAGGATTTCCTGGGAGAACCTTGCGGACTCGGGGAAAGACCCGGAAAAGATGCGGTCGGTCAAAAGAAGGTTCGCCATTTCGCCAATCTCAATGGCAGTCAATCTCAGTCCAGCAGGATCATCCCCCAAGGCATTGCCGACCAAGTCTTGGTTTCCTTGGGCATGACTGATTTCGTTCAGAGAAGCTATTCGCTCCAGCAATTCGTCGTCGTATCCTGAGGGAGGCGTCGGGTCCTTAAGGAGATTCTTTACCGAGGCCAGTTTTCCAATTGCAGGAAGATCGCCACGGTCGCGTTTGACGTTCATTGCCCTGCGAGAAACATTGGGAAGAGTGGCCGGCAGAATAGCGACAGGAGGAGCAGGCGGTTGTATGGAAGACTGGCGAGGCCCGGTTGAAGAAGGCGATTTGCCTTCGGTCTGCTGATCGGCGCTTGGGGGATTTGCGGGATCGGCAGCAACTGCATCGGTGTTTTCGATGTCCGTCTTGTCCTGGACTTGGTTGCCAAGCTCATTCGAGGAATCCTTATCCGTGACGGAATCCTGTGATATACAAGGACTTATCGAAGAAAATAGAATTGCAGCAAAGAAAGTCAATTTGGCTGGGGAATGCCGTTTCAGTTTGATTTCAAAAAGCATCCTCATTTGTATAAAACGGTTTTCGAGGGTGGAGAGAGAAGGTAGAATCGTACCCAATTGACTTTAGAATAATCAAAGAAAACAGTATCGCCACCATCTGATTTCTTGAAAAGCAACCAATTGCCAAGATCACTTGAAAAAAGATAGGGAAAGGCTGACGAGGAGGTCCAGATCCATCCCAACTTCTCTTGCCAAAACCAGAGACCGGATGATTCCGTGTAGTAAATGAAAAGCCAACCCAAGTCGGCATGGTAAATCCAATCCGTGTCTGTAGCGTAAAAGTCGCCAAACCATTCCAGTCGCCACCAGTTGCCGACGACATTTACGGCATCTTCCAATATCCCGGGAGATCTATTCTCCAGAGTGACAAAACGCCGCTGTGGACCATGCCTGACACCCTCGGAATTAATGGCATAAGCTCTATAATAAAAAACTCGACCTGACGGAAGGGAACTAACGGTTGATGAAAAACTTCCATTGCCGGAACCCGCGGAAACAAGAGTGACATTGGCATCTGTCAGAGATGGGTCGGGCTTTCGGCCTATCAGGAATCCTCTTTCCGAAATGCCCGCCGGGTCGTCACCTGAATCCTCGACATCACCAAGAATAACTGCCGATGAAGAGGTTACATTGGTTGGTGTTAGGGTATTCACTCCCGGGAGAAAGACGTCGCTCAAGAGTATTGCAAAGGTTTGCTCCATTGTCTCGCCAGAAGTATTAGTGACGCGGACATGGACTTGCGGGAGGGGGATAGTCTCATAATCCAAGGGACCCAAAGTCTCCATGGATCCATTGGCATCAAGCTGAAAAAGCTTGTTTTGAAAGTCGAATCCGTTTGAATCCGCCGCTAATGCGTAGGTAAGAGTTCCTTCATAATCATCGTTGATTGGAGCAAAAATGCCTACCCGGGTTCCCGGAAGGGAGTTTTCATAAAGGAACCCGGCTTGCGAAAATCCAAGGGAAGCCGGCAAGTCATCTATTGGTTCGACGGTCAAGTCGATGGAAACGACATCGGTTTTAAATCCATCGCTGACTTGAATTTTAAAATTATCCGAACCAAAGAAGTTGGTTTCGGGAGAGTATTGAAAGGTAGTTGGACTCGAGCCAGTACCCTTTACCACCGCTGTTCCATGGGAAGGTTTTTCGAACAAGCTCCAGACCAAGTCGGCACCCTCTATGTCGGTTGCCGAAAGCAATGGGGGGGTCCATGCTTTGGGGAGTGCGTCCTCACTCATTGTCACAGATATGGAAACGCCCTGATTAATCGACGGGGAGTCATTAATCGCCACAACGGACACGTTGAATGATATGGAATCGGTCGTTGTTCCGTCACTGACTTGTATTTCGAAACTGTCGTTTCCGGACCAGTTTGATTGCGGCGAGTAAACCAAACCAACCGAAGGCGAATTCGTTGAGGTCAAATCCACATTTCCATGTAAAGGCATGACAGTCACTTCCCAAGTCAGGACATCGGCTAAATCTGCATCTACGGCAGTAAGGGAAGAAATACTCCAGGCAATCGGGGAACCATCCTCGCTCATGACGACGTTTGCAGAGCCTCCCTCAATAATCACAGGGGGATCATTTACGTTCTCAACAGTGACGTTAACCGTAATATTGTCTTCGAGCGACCCATCGGAAACCTTCACCACGAAACTATCACTGCCTGTGAAGTTTCCATCAGGGACGTAACTGAAGGCGGAAGGTGACGAACCATTACCGACTATCATTGCGTTTCCGTTTGAGGCGTTCTCCCCAAGGGTCCAAGCTAAAGATGGTGCTGCCGTCTCAACATCCGTCGCGGATAAGCTGGCAACAGGGAAGGAAGATAAGGCATCCTCGATGACTGAAAGGCTCATTGTTGCATTGCCGTCGTTAATTACCGGTGCGTCGTTCACTGACTGGACCGTCACATGAACTTCTATGGCATCAGTGAGAGGCCCATCAGACACCTGAACGACGAAGCTATCGTTGCCGCTGTAATTGCCGTCCGACAAGTAGGTGAAGATCGTTGGCGAGGGCCCTGAGCCACTTACAACGGCAGTACCATTGGAGGCAGCTGAAGCTACCCTCCAAGTCAGCGATCCCGATACACTGTCCACATCCTCGGCGAGCAAGGCAGAAAGGAGAAATGATGTGGCCTCGTCCTCGTTTGCCGAGATGCTCAGGGTCGTGTTTCCGTCGTTGATAACGGGTGGGTCATTAACGTTCTCGACTGTAACGTTAACCGTGATGGACGCGCTTGCATTACCGTCGCTGATTTGAACCACAAAACTGTCGGCGCCGGAAAAATTCATCGCAGGAGCGTAGATGACTTCGGTTGGACTTGCTCCAGAACCAGCTACGGAAGCCACCCCATTAGAAGCCTGAGTGGCCAAGGACCAGACTAGACTATCTCCTTCCACATCAGTAGCCGACAATGTTGGGGCTGACCATGCCACAGGAGAACCTTCCTCGCTCATATTGATCGAGACGGAGGATCCTTGGGCGATGACGGGAGGGTCGTTAACAGGCAAGACTACAACATTCACTGTTATCAAGTCATTCGTTGTACCGTCGTCTACTTGGACGACGAAACTGTCAGTGCCGGACCAATTGGAAGGCAATGAGTAATCTAAGGTTGTGGGAGTGGGCCCGAATCCCGACACGGAAGCGACCCCATGAGATGAAGCCGATACCAAACTCCAGGCCAAGATGTCTTCAGGGTCAGGGTCAAGAGCGGACAATGTGGGATTCCATGAAACAGGGAATCCATCTTCGCTGATGGTCACAACGAGGGTGTCGCCTTGGTCGATTACAGGCAGGTCACTCACTGAAACAATAGTCACAATTACGACAACTTCGTCAGTGAAATTTCCATCAGTGACCTGTACCGTAAAAGCGTCAGCACCATGATAGTCTGGATTTGGTGCATAAAGAAAAGCAGAAGGGTTGGCCCCTACACCAGTCACTGAGGCGGAACCGTTCGCAGCGGGCGATGATACACTCCAAGTCAGGACATCTCCAGCGTCGGGGGCAGAGACGGATATATTGGGAGATGACCAGACAGTTGGCGAACCGTCTTCACTCATTGTTACGGAGAGTGCAAACTGGGCGCTAAGAGATGGTGGATCATTCACTCCCTCGACAACCACATACACGGTGGCTCTATCCGTCAAACTGCCGTCACTGACTTCCACGACAAAGCTATCGACTCCCGCAAAATCAGCATTCGGGACGTAATTAAAGACGGAAGGGCTGTTCCCATTTCCACTCACCAAGGCATTGCCATTGGAAGCTTGGGAAGACAAGTACCACGTCATTGAATCACCATCGGCGTCCGACGCCAACATTGTAGGCGCAACCCAAGATTTCGGCGAGGATTCTTCACTCATTGTGACAAAAACCGACTCGCCTTGGGCTATAATGGGAGCGTCGGGGGAAGGGGCAACAGTAACATTGAAGGTAACGGACGCGGAAGACATCCCATCGTTGACCGCAACCACAAAACTGTCCGTGCCGGAATAGTTTCCCTCTGGTTCATAAAGGAAGACGGATGGAGTTGCTCCAGTTCCCCCGAAGGTTGCCGTTCCGTGTGAAGCCTCCGATGAAACGCTCCAAGTCAAGACATCGTCCTCGTGATCGGTTGCCGTTAATTGGGGGAAACTCCAAGGAATAGGCGCTCCATCTTCACTCATGGTCACCGTCAGGTTCCCGTCGACAATCTCCGTAGGGATCAACAGATTATCCGTAGCGCCATCTCCAAACACGCCTTCGGAGTTTCCGCCAATTCCTTTCATCGAACCATCGTACTTGGCCAAGAGTGAATGCGTGGCGCCCGCTTCTGCAAG
>CAZWTI010000067.1:0-7102 GCA_964637065.1 uncultured Puniceicoccaceae bacterium | reverse complement strand
CCTTCGGTTTGTTGTTGTTAAAAGTGTGTGGAATCCATTTAAAATATTTCTTTTCACTAAGTCTGCGCGAGCGATCTTGATCCATTACAGGTTCTTATTAGCTTAAGAACCGAAAGCCCTGCAATTATTTTACCCGAAGGCAAGCAAGGGTTGCCTAATGCTGCTGAACCTCAGGGGTTTGGAAGTGAAAATATGTCTCGCTCCGTTTTTCGGGCGAGGCGGGCTTTCCTTACTCCCCGAAGTCGGGTGTGATTTCCAGTTTTTGCCCGGGGGCGACGTCGTGTTTGCCCGTTGGATCGGCTTCCTCGTCGTTGCGGTAGAGTTGGACCAACAGGGGGGCTTCCTTGTCTTGGGGCGACCATGCCCACTTGCCGATTTCCACGAAATTCATGGGGGCGCCCTTGTCCCAGCTCAGGCCGGGTCCTTCGCCTCGGAGGTAGGGCTTGTTGCCGATGCCGATCATGACGTTGGCGATCACGGAGGTGGCGCCGCCGGTCTCGGTGGCTTCGTCGGTCGATCCGGTGTCTTGGTCTTCGGTGACTAAGTCGGGATAGGTTTCCTCGAGGATGGCGTCGACCTTCCGCAGGGTCTCCGCGGGATCGGGTAGCTCCAGTTCGGTCTGCTCCTCGTCGGTTCCTGCGGAATCTCCCGTGGTTTCCGGTGTTTCGTCGGCTTCCCCCGGTTCCGCATCGGTCCCCGGAACCTCTTCCTCTTCGGGATCAACCTCCTCCTGCGGGGTCTCTTCGGTTGGTTCCGTTTCCTCTACGGCTTCGGTTGTCTGTTCTTCTGCCTTCGTGGATTCGGAAGCTTCTTCAGGATCGGGTTCCGTCGGAGATTCTTCTTTTTGGGTCTCTTCCTCCGGTTCGCCTTCTTCGACGGGCTCCGCCAAGGCTTCCTCCTCCTTTCCCGAAGCTTCCTCGGTTGCCGGCTCCTGTTCCTCCTCAACTACTTCTTGTTCGGATTCGGCGACTGCCGCCAGTTCCGAAGTCTCGTCCACGGCTTCGGGTTCCTTTTCGGAGTCGGTCTCGGCTTCCTCCCCTTCTTCGTCTACCGGTTGCTTTTCGGTTTCCTCGTCCTCATCCTTATTCTTTTTCCGGGAGCGTTTGCGGGACTTGGGCTTGAGGGACCGGACGGTCTCGAGGGTTTCGTCGATGCGGGCACCAATGGTGTCGAGAACTTCGGGAATGACGCCCAAGGCAGGATCGAGAGGCGGGACTGCCGCATCCTCAAGGGGTTTGCGCAGGGCGTCCAGACGATCGCCGATTTCCTTGCGCAGGGCGTCGATTTCAGTGCCGAGCTTGACGGTCTCGGTAAAGGCGGCGTCGTCATTGCCCGGGGAATCGGCCACGACTTTCTCGACCCCGGCGGGAACGTTGTCGACCTTGGAGCCCAGTGCGCCGAGATCCTCACGCAGTTCCTTGAGCTCGAAATAGATTTTCTGGACGAGTTGCTCCTCCCGGTCGGCGGAGGGTGAGAGGGCGAGTTCGAGGAACTTCTGGAGCAGGAAGGGCATGAAGACCAAAATGCAGGCGAGGGCGGAGGCGAGGACGCAGGTCGCCAGTTGCCATTGGTCGAGGGGGGGATCGGCGGGGCGGTTGAGGGCGAAGAAGAGGACGAAGCCCAGAACGAAGATGGCCGACGCATAGAAAGGCCACTTTATGATGTTTGCGGGGGATGTTTGGTCTTCGTCTATCGCCATGATGGTTTCAACTTACATGACTTTGTCGGCTTGGGCGCGCGAAGGTCAAGCATGGTCTTTCATTGAGTCTTTTCGGGAAAGCCGACCTTGCGGTAGACTTTTCGCATGATCTTGTTGGCTCGGCGCTGGGCGCCCTCGGCGCCGTCGCGCAGCACGGATTGGAGGTAATCCTTGTTCACAATGAGTTCGTGATACTTTTCTCGGACGGGGCGAAGCGACTCGACCACGACCTCTGCGACTTCCGCCTTGAACGCGCCGTAGCCTTGGCCTGCGAACTTTGCCTCTAGATCCGGGATGGTTTCTCCGGAAAGGCCGGAGTGGATGGCGAGGAGGTTGGATACGCCGGGTTTTTCCGGGCCGGCCTCGACTTCGGAGCCTGAGTCGGTGACGGCGGAGCCGATTTTCTTCAGTATGCGGTCCGGTTCGTCGAGGATGTAGAGGGTGGCCCGATCGTTTTCGTCGGACTTGGACATTTTTCGGGTGGGGTCTGCGAGGGACATGACGCGAGCGCCCGTCTCGGGAACGTAGGCGTCGGGAACCCTGAAGGTTTCGGAGTAGGTGTTGTTGAAGCGGGTCGCGAGATCGCGACAAAGCTCAAGGTGCTGGCGCTGGTCTTCGCCGACTGGCACGCGGTCGGCGTTGTAAATGAGGATGTCGGCGGCCATGAGGACAGGGTAGCAAAGCAGACCTGCGTTGACGGTGGCCTGGGCGCGGGCTCCGGAATGGGTGAACTTTAGGTCTTCGGCAGAGGAGTCTTCGGCCTTTTCCTCGACCGCCTTGAAACCGAGTTTGGCGATCTTCTCCATGAATTGCGTCATGCGCTGAAGTTCGCCTATCGGGGTTAGACAGGTGAGAATCCATGCCAGTTCGGTGTGCCCTATGACGTGCGATTGAACGAACTGGTGGCACTTTTCGGGGTCCAATCCGCAGGCGACGTACTGAGCCACGCACTCGAGAACGTTTCGGCGAAGTTCGGCCGGGACGTACGGGCTGGTTATGGCGTGCATGTCGACGATGCCGAAGTAGCACTCGAATTCGTCGAGCATGGTCGACCAATTGCGGACGGCCCCCAAGTAGTTGCCCAGCGTTAGTTTGCCGGTCGGTTGGGCGCAGGTCAGGATTACCGGTTGTTCGTCTTGTGGTTTTTCTCCCATTTTCTTGTTTTTCTTGGATGTTTTCTTTGCGCCGTGTCCCGCCCCTAAACAATAATATTTTCTTGTGAAAAACCCGTTTTTGCCTTTGGCTCAAGGTTTTTCAGTCCCAGGTGATGAGTCAAGCCAACCAGACTTCTCCCGAAACTGAGGTTTTGCGAGAGTTGCTCAAGCGCTGCCCCAAAGGAACATTTGAGGCCGCCCTAGCTTTCCGCGCCCACAAGGACGTCGAGCAAGTGCCTGCAATCGTTATGGGCATTATCGAGCGGCATCTCGAACCCGAGCAGAAGGAAGTTTTAGCTGATGGTGAGGATTCCATCCGCCTTTATGAGGATTTGGGCGTGGACTCGCTTACCATGCTCGAAATCGTTATGATGGTTGAGCAGACTCTTCAGGTCACCATAGACAATGAGGAACTTCGAGACCTTCGCACGCTATCCGACGTAAAGGCTTATCTGGATGCCAAGGTGAAGGGAGAAAAACCACCTGAAAGGGTCAAAACCTTTCGCATCGAGGAAATCGCCTCCATCATGCCCCAGCGTGAGCCCTTTCTGTTCTTGGACTCGGTTACGCTCGACGGCGAATCCGTAAGAGCAACTTATCGCATTTCGGGGAAAGAGTACTTTCTCGAGGGCCATTTCAAGGATAATCCCGTGTTTCCTGCCTCGATTATGATCGAGGCTTTGGGACAACTTGGCGTCTTCTACCTCTTGAAGGGGAAGCATGCGTCCCTGGAAAGCGCAGTTCGGCCCGATTCCATCTTCTTCGCCTCTTGTGACGAAGTGAAGTGTCGGCGCATATGCAAACCGGGAGAGGTGCTGGATATGCGAGTCAACCTGAAACGCATTCGCCATCCCTTGGCTGTTTTTGAGGGTGAGATTACGGTGAATGGCGAAAAGACCTCTACGGCTGAGGAGATTAAGTTGACCTTCGACTATTATCCCACTGTTCAGGGTGCCTCCCAAGAGGTGCTGACCAAGTCGGCGAAAGCTTCTTCATCTTCCAATGGTAACGGGACAAATGGTAATGATGCCCACGGTGTCATTTCCAGGCAAAATCGCCTTCCGACCGAAAAATCATCCTCATCAGCAATGGGTGAAACCTCCGCCGACCAAGGGTAGGCATCAATCTTTCCCAAGCGGCCTTTCAGCCGCAAAAATGGCTCAAGGCGTGGTCTCCGAAAACCTAGCCCATCTACCCAAGGTCGCTTTTCTTTACGCGACCTTCCCACGACCAACCGAAACCTTTGTTCGTCGGGAGTTGCGGGCTTTGTGGAAACTTGGATTCGAAGTTACGCCTTTTTCAATTTGGAAGGGGAACGATACCTTCGATGGTCGTAAGATTCGGTGTTTTCGTTTGTGGGAGTTGTGGAGCCTTTTCTTCTGGCTGCCTTTTTGGCTACTTGTACGTCCGCGGGCCTTTCGTGAAGTATTGGTTGATCTCTGGAGTCGCCCTTGCCCGAGCTTGCAGAATTGGAATGAAACCTTTCTTGGACTTGGTTTCGCGCTGGTTCGGGCTCACGGTATGAGACGAGAGGGATTTGCCCTTTGTCACGCTGTCTGGGCTACAATGCCCGCGACTGCGGCTCTCGCCCTGAAAAAACTTGTGAAACTTGAATATTCCATGGGTGCCCATGCATATGACGTTTTTCGGCAGAAAGGCGACTGGCTCCTCGCCCTAAAGCTCCGCGAAACCACCTTTGTTCGCACGACCTCTGCTTCCACCCGGAAACGACTGCTTGAACTCGGGTTGTCCCCGGAAAAGCTCAAGCTCGTTCGCCGCGGACTCTCCCGATGGCCGAAATCTTTCAAATGTACTGGTCTTGGCAATCCCTTGGAAATTCTTTCTGTCGGTCGCCTTGTCCCTAAAAAAGGTTACTTCGCTCAACTAGAGATCCTTCAAGCCATGTATGCTGCCGGCATTGCCTTCCGCGCGCGAATTGTTGGGGGTGGCCCTCTGAGAGCGAGTCTTGAAAGGGAGCGTGATCGTCTCGGCCTTGCTCCTTGCCTGACGTTGCTGGGTCCTCTTTCTGAGGATGAAACTCTTCGCCTCTATGAAGAAACCGACCTTTTTATCTTTACGGGAAAGGCTGCATCCGATGGCGATCGCGACGGAATTCCCAATGTAGTTCCCGAGGCAATGGCCGCCGGCGTTGTTGTAGTCACTTCTGATTCCGGCGGAGCTGCAGAGGCGGTTGAGGATGGAAGGAACGGTTTCGTCAGGTCACCTTCTTGTCCTGAAGAATGGGTTAGGCTCGTGCAGAATCTGATTGCCGATTCCAAGGAGGTCATCCGTTTGCGAAAAGCCGCGGCTTCATTTGTGCGGCGGCAATTTGACGTGGAGAATACTGCAAGAGAGTTGCGTTCTCATTTGCTTGAGGCCTGTACGAAGAATGAGGACAGAACCTGAAGTCAGCATTCTGATCTCGGCTTTCGAGCAACTTCTCTACACCATTCCTGCGGTCGCCCGAACAGCCCGTTTTTTTTCAACGAGGAACACAATAGTTTTACCGCAAGTAAGAATTTGTCCCCCCGCCAAGGGAGAGGGAATTGTCTCTGCTTCTTTAACGATGACGTTTCGCCAGAGAAGATTATTTGCTGTCGAGACTTTCTCGTTTTAATTAAACTATAGCATGACTGCATGGACGGCAACTTTCTGAAGTCGCATAATAGTGCATTTTGAATCATGCGGATATTCTCATTGAAAGAAGAAGCGAAGTATTTCTGAGGCATAGTCTCGCCAGTTTCCAAAATTACGTGATGTGGCTTCTTTGCCTAGTCTTTTGCGCAAAGCTGAATCTTTCAGCAGTTTCCGAATGCCTTCAGCGATTTTGTCGGGGTTATATTGTTCTTTAATGATTAGGCATCCTCCGTCTTTGGTGACTTCTCCCAGTGCTCCATTGTCTCCACATATACAGGGTTTGCCGCGGACCAGACTTTCCAAAATAGGTAACCCGCAACCCTCAAAAAGGGATGGATATACCGTGAAAAGGCAAGTGGCATAACGTGTTTCCAAGGTCTTTTGGTCTATATGTCTCAACCATTCAATGGGGCGATTTTCCGAGACGAGGGTTTCGATTCTCTCAACTACTCTGGGAGTCCATGAGGGGTCTGCTTGTCCAACGAATTCCAACTTGAAGATATTACCATCCCTCCAAAGCTTTTCTGCCGCGGAAAGTAAGGCGAGATGATTTTTGTTGTAGGCGAGCGTTGAGACAAAAAGAATAAGCGGTGGTTTCTGAAGAGGTATTGGAGGACAGGCAACCGGTCGTTCAACAGGGAGTGGGTGAGAACTTATCGTCTGAGAGTTTCCTCCTTTTTCGCGGAGCTCTCTGAAGACGGATTCGGATTCTTTGGAAATGCAAGAGACGGCGTTGCAACTGAATAGAAAATTCAAATACGCATGGAAATTGCGACTTCGCTGAACTGGTGTTTGCTCAGGGTTGCGTAGGACATTGGCATCGTAGAAGATTGCGGTCTTCCGCAGTTTGGGATGTAAGCGTTTGTAAAGGTGTCTGACTCTATTATCCCTGAAGACCTCAGGGAAGACAACAAGATCGCTTACACTCGGCTTGCTTGAGAGCTTAATGCGCCTGCCAAAGCGAAATAGGGTGGCGAGAATTTCTTTGGCGACAGGGTTTTCTTCCTTGTTGGGTCGAGAACGCGGTGTATAGCCGTCCGCGAAGGGATCACGGAGCTTTTTTAACTCGGAACAGTTTAAATTTGCGTAACTGCATAGTCGAGTATCCCAAACCATTGGCATAACTTCCGTAACCCCATCCAATTCGCGGAACAAGTTCCGGGTAACCACTTGTATACCAGAACTATTGGATGAGCGACAGGACTGAGTGACATCCAAAAAGAGCATGCTTTTTGCTTACCTATTCTAAATCTTGGATTTCGCGTAGGCTAGGGCATCGGCGATTTGATCCAAGGCCTCGTCGCTGTGGGATGCGGATATTGCCGTCCGGATGAGATCCTTGCCCGGCGGGACTCCCGGCGCGATGGAAATGACCGTGAAAATGCCTTTTTCCATAAGCGCCTTCCAGAAAAAATAGACCTTTTCCTTTTCCCCCAGCACGATCGGGATGGCCGGGGTTTCGCTTTCCCAGGTATCCAGTTCAAGTTCATTGAGAATTTGGCGGTAACGGATAAGGTTGGCAATAAGCCGTTCGTGGTGCTCCGGTTCCTCTTGCATGATATCTAGCGCAGCCTTTGCGCAGGCGACGGCGCATGGTGAGAGAGCAGCCGAG
>CAZWTI010000066.1:0-2681 GCA_964637065.1 uncultured Puniceicoccaceae bacterium | reverse complement strand
GGAGAGTCTCCGCTCAACAAATATTCCACGAAAAGCAAAGGAGAGCCGATCAGCTTGGTGTCGATCTCTTCATTGATCAGGATGATGGGAGCCTCTGCCTCCAATCCAACTCGGGTTTCGATGTGCCCGCCGCCAACCAGTTCATAGCGGACCGATACTTCGGCGTACAGCGGACCTGCTCTGACGAGGCGTGTTTCGAAACCTTTTACATGCGTGCTTTCCGGTGCGTTGTCAGATCTAGGAAATCGGCTTCCACCCGTCATCTTCTTATTCGCCAATCGGAAGCTTTTCAATGGCCCCGGCACTTCATGCAGAGACTTTGGTTTCTTGAGTTGGGGCTGGCTTTTGGGGAACAGAACGGACGTGAAGGAGTTGGCTATCGCAACAGGTTCATCATTTTCCATAACCGCATGAGCTGCTCTTTTGGGTGATGGGTTTCCCTCCTTGTTTGTATGAAGCGCGAACCGCATCGTAGTGGCCACAGGCAGTTCTGCATAAAACCGAACCATTGCCTTTCGGATGGAATCATCAGAATGCGTGTCGAGGGCGTCCACTTGAACCGGAACGGGGTTGCCTGCTGAATCCTTCAGGGAAAACTGCCCGCCGCGGGCTTCGCCTTTGCGGAATTCAACTTCGTAGGAAAGTAACTTTCTAGGCCAATCCTTCCCCAGAACCTCCTTCTGCTCGAACACGATTCCAGCGGCATCGAGGACACAACTTGTCGAGACAAGCAGAGTGAAGAGCAGAGCCTGCAATTTGATCATGAAGTTCATCATTCAGTTATGGGGCTTCCTTAAGAATTCATACACTTGTTGAGGTCCTCCTGAACAAAATCATTGTCGATACACTGCAGCCAAGCCTGCTGGAGGCGATTCCCGAAAATGGAGCACAAGGAGGTAAGGGCTAAAGATAAACAACAGCCCTTGATCAGGGGATTGCGGTCTGAATTCGGGTCCGGCGCAGGTTCAACGATTGCAGATTCGTGTAGGTGGCGGCGAATCAGTGCCGAATCATTTGGATTGGTCGACGATCCAGACGTTCCTGTAGCGCACGTCCTGGCCATGCTCCTGGAGCTTGAGGCCGCCGGGAGCGGAGGTCACCTTGATTCCGCCATTGGCATGCTTGATCTCGGCGTCGTCATGGACCTTGATTCCGTTCCACCAGACGGTGGCCCGGGCATTCGCGGTTTTCTTGTCACCGGCCCATTTCGCGTCCTTGAAGATGAAGTGAAAGGCATGCCATTGGCCATTCGGTCGCCAGGCGTTGCGGTCAGGCACGCGGTCCATGCAGAAGGCCGCGATCCCATGAGGCCCGATTTTCCAATTGTACGGGTCCTGGACGTTCTTTCCCTTGGGAGACTCGATTTGGATTTCGTAACGGTTCTGCATGTAGACTCCGCTGTTGGTGTAGCCGCCCGGCTTTTCATCGCCGCGGGCACCCATCATGATGAATTCGACGTGGCCCTGGTAGTCGCTGTACTTCTTCTTGGTCACGAGGTCATGCGTGCCCCAGCGCTTTCCCCCATCCGTCATCAGGGTCTTCCCCTTCCCCGTCGGGTCGTCCATTATCTTCCAGGTGACGCCCATATCCTTCTTGGGCCACATTACCCATTTTCTCCGGACTGATTCCATGGTGCCGTCAAAAAGGACCTCAGCCCCCTTCGGCGCCTTCAGTCCAACGTCCTTGCTCTTGTCATATCCCTTTTGCTCCTCGGGCTTTTCCCCCGCATGAAGAAATCCAGCCATGGCAAGAAAGGCGAAGAATGAAATGATGTATCCAGGTGCGAACGTTCTCATGATTTGTCTTGGTTGTCTTTAGGTTTTGCCGGCGGTTGCTCGAATGTCTTGATTAAACATTTGGAGAATTGGGGGGGTTAAGTAAACACCAACTTGAAATTCTTTTTGGGAGGATGGAGGGCAATTTATTCCATCACTCCCTGCAATGCCAGTCCGCAGGCATCACCTGCTTCCCGGTATTGGACCCACTGATTCGGATTTCCAGGGCTTCCCCTTTCCACACCACCCATGGCATCGGATAGTCGCGCCCAGAGATGTGCCAACCTTCCGTACATGAAGGTGGCTTACTTTCACCACATCGCGTTGATCAACTCCACCGTTCGGTTCACCAACACCTCACCGCCCTCGGGTCCGACGAGGTTGCTTTGGATGATTGCGCTGTAGCCGCCGCCGGCCATCGCCTTGAAGGTCGGCAGATACCAACCGGCGGAACCGGCCAGTTGCACGATGAAGGTCTGTTGCGCCTTGCTGCGCGTCTTCATGCGCATGCCATAATCCAAGAATAACTCGAAGGGATTCGTCGCCACCGCTACGTCGCCGAGGCGCAGGACGTGCAGTTCCATTTCAAACTTCGGGTTGGCCTGTTGTTCCTTGAAGCGGTCAATGACGTGCTGGTTCCAGCGTCGGCGCGACTCCTCTGAACTGGATCTTTTCGCGACTGGTTTGACCATCTCGCGGTCGACTTGTGCCTGAGCCCATTCTTTTTCCGTACGTGTCACCAATCGGCGTGGCAACTTGAGCGTTTCAACATGATGACCGAAGGGTACCTCGGTACGGATGTCCTTTTTCACTGCGGGCAAAACGGTGTTCACCGTGTTGACGATGCGTTGGGCAATAACCTCATCGGCCGCAAGGTCGCCACGCAGCTTGCGCATGCGGGCCTCA
>CAZWTI010000065.1:0-3121 GCA_964637065.1 uncultured Puniceicoccaceae bacterium | reverse complement strand
TCCGGGTCGTTGCTCATCAGCTCGCCCGAAGCGCGCGAAATTTGGCGGTAGGTGGCGCTGGTAACTATCGTTTTCAACAACTGTTTGACGTTCCAACCGCTTTCCATGAAGCGCACGGCGAGCCAGTCGAGCAGTCTTGGGTGACTCGGCCAATCTCCCTGCGTGCCGAATTCCTCGGTGCTCTTCACGATGCCGACGCCGAACAGTCGCTGCCAGTGGCGGTTAACGGCGACGCGCGCAGTGAGTGGGTGCTCAGGGGCAACCAGCCACTTCGCGAAGCCCAGTCGGTTCCGTGGCAGGTCTTTGTTCATGTCCCCGAGGATGGCGGGGACGGCTGGCTGCAGCTCGTGACGGCGCTGATCATACTGGCCGCGCTCCAGCAAGTAGGTTTTGCGCGGCTTCGGCAGATCCTGCATGACCAACGTCTTGGCGGCCGGTTGGCCCGCCAGCTTGGTTTTCGTTTGCTCGACGGTGGCGATGGCGTCGCGAAGCGGCCGTCGCGATGGCGACTTGTCACGCAGATAGCTCGCCAGTTTGGCTGTCTGCGCGACGGTCCTTCGACCGGGCGCCTTAAGGATGCCCTTGATCTCCGTCGGCAGCGCGGCGACCTCGGGCCAGACGTCCGCGTTGCTGGTGCTGACGGCATATCGGGCGCCGTCCTCGCCGGCGACCGTCAATTCCAAGGTGTGGTCGGATGGAACGACCACCCGATTCGACGGCACCCACACGTCACGATATCGATTCAAGGTCACGACGATCGGTCCGCCCACGTCGAAGGTTGCGTCGACCTTCGGCGCCGGCCGGCCCGTCCTTTTCCATACCGAGGCTCGATTGTCGTCGAGCACTTCGATGGTGAAGTTCTCAAGTCGCTCGGTGCAGCAGTCGGTTCGATTCCAGATCGCCAGTTTGTTTATGATCGTGGATTCGCCCAGGTCGACCTCCCACCACGGATCATTTTGCTGATTGGTGTGTGTGATCGAGCCTGCGCCGTAGACGCCGTTTGTATTGCCGTCAACCGCTCGGTTTGCGGTCCCGCCGTAGCCCGTTGTCGATTGCTTGGCATTCTTGCCTCTGGCGACATTCCGAGCGCCGGAGAAGACCTGCACCTCCGCCAGTCCCAGGTACTGGGCCTTGCCCGGGACCGAGACTCGGACGAATCGCCCCGCCACCGTCTTTCCCGCGGTCGGCGTGAGCCGGGCCCTGACGGTGTCGGGGACGGGCTTGATGTTCAACGCGGTAAGGGCTTCGCCCTTGGGCGCAATGCTGATCGCCGGGCCGGGCGAGGGCGGATGAGCCGACCAATCCGCCTTGATGTTCGCCAGCGCTTGCTCCCAGGCGGCCAGATCGGCCGCGCTCGGCTCCGCCTCGGCGCGCATCCTCTTGAGCTTGGCGTCCAGGTCGGCAACCTGCTTTAGGACTTCCGGCGACCGCACCGACAGTTGCGGGGCGAACCCGGACATCCCCCTGTCGGCGACGCTGTTGAAGAAACTGAAGATTTGGTAGAATTCGTCCTGCGACACCGGGTCGTACTTGTGGTCGTGGCATCGGTCGCAGCCGACGCTCATGGCCAGCCACGTCTTAGTCGTGGTCACGACTCTGTCCATGACGTACTCGACGCGGTATTCTTCGTCGATGACGCCGCCTTCGATGGTGATCGGATGGTTGCGGTTGAAGCCGGTGGCGACTTTCTGCTGCAGCGTGGCCTTGGGCAGCAGGTCGCCGGCGAGCTGCTCGATGGTGAACCGGTCGAAGGGCAGGTTCCGGTTGTAGGCGCGGATGACCCAGTCGCGCCAAGGCCACATGCTGCGATGGGTGTCGTACTGGTAGCCGTTGGTGTCGGCGTAGCGAGCTGCATCAAGCCAGTAGCGAGTCATGTGTTCGCCGTACCTCTCCGAGGCAAGCAGGCGGTCGACGACTTTTTCATACGCCTTGGATGAATCATCGGCTAGGAATTCCTTCAACTCCTCGAGAGAAGGCGGCAAGCCCGTCAGATCAAAGGAAACCCTTCGCAAGAGCGTGGCCTTGTCGGCTTCGGGCGAGGCGCTCGTTCCCTCCTCGGCAAGACGGGCGAGGACGAACCGATCGATCGGATTGCGAACCCGCGAGTCGCTGTTCACTTTCGGCGGCTCGGGAAGCCTTGGCTTCACGAACGCCCAATGCCTCCGGTACTCGCCGCCCTCGGCAATCCATTTGCGCAAAGTCTCGATTTGCTTCGGCGTGAGCGCCTTCTTCGCCTCGGGCGGGGGCATCAACTCGTCCGGGTCAGCCGAAGTGATACGGACAATCATTTCACTTTCATCGGGTTTGCCCGGCTCCACCGCCTGATACCCTCCCAAGTCCCTCGTCGAGCCTTCGGGCAGGTCGAGTCTCAGCTTGGCTTTGCGGGCCTTGGCGTCGGGACCGTGGCACCGGAAACAATGATTCGCCAGAATTGGGCGCACTTCACGATTGAAATCCACTTTTCCGTGAAGCGCGGCTGCGCCTGCGGCAAGAATGACAACTCCTTCGCATACTCGTTTCATCGTCTGGTTAATCGAACAATGCATCAGCTTTCTATTGCGCCAATCAAATGTTTTAAGTAGTTCACAGGAAAAGAGACCTTTGCCGATCCTCTTCCCGGACTTTTGGACGCGCCACGATGGTTCCCGTCACCCCCTGGCCTCATTTCCTGCGGTTCCTGTAGTTCATCATCGCGTCTCGCGTGCCGACCATCCCCTTGTCGTCGGTGATGCCGTCGAAGACGATCGGCATGAAGGCTTCCGGTTTCTCCTCCAAGGCCCAGGCGATGCCCCGCGCCAGCAGCAGGCGGTACATGGGATCGTGATAAGTGTAGGTGAAATGTCCGGTGGTCGTCCCGAAGACACGACCTTTCCCCGAGAGGTAGGTCCAGAACGCCTGTCCCCGGGCCCCTTTTGAACGGATCACCTCGGCGAATGTCTGGGCCTCCACGTTGGCCGGGGTGCCGACCACCCCGATGACTTCGACCTCGTCGCGCTGAATCATGTTCCAATACGATTCGTCGTTGAAGCGCATGCTCTTGGGCAGGCCGGCGAAGACCGGGTGCCCGGTGTCGAGGAAAAGCGGCTCCTTTCGGCTGAACTTGCTCCAGCGCGAGTCTTTG
>CAZWTI010000064.1:0-6046 GCA_964637065.1 uncultured Puniceicoccaceae bacterium | reverse complement strand
GGCACAAGCGGTTTTAAGGTTGTCAGAGCAGCTAAAACAGAGAAGGCCGCAAGCCTTTTTCAGGAACGCAAGGGAGACTATCATTTCCCCACCCTTGATTTGCTTATGGAACCACCCGATGAAGTTGCCGGTGGTGACGAGAACCATATGGCCAAGGCATTGAGACTCAAGAAAACCTTATCTCAGTTCAAGATAGAGGTGGAACTAGGCGAAGTTCATACAGGGCCCGTAATAACCCGTTACGACATTCACCCCGCTGCTGGTGTAAAGGTAGCCAAAATCGCAACACTCGAAAAAGATCTTGCCATGGCGCTTAAGTCTGAAAGCGTGCGCATCCTCGCCCCTGTGCCGGGCAAGGGATGTGTGGGCATCGAGGTGCCAAACGACAAACCATTGCCAGTATGCCTAAAGGAAATCCTAGAATCCAAAGCCTGGGCTGCGGCCGATGCCGAAATACCCATAGTGCTAGGGAAAGAGGCAAGCGGGAGACCTCTTGTGGCAGACCTCTCCAAGATGCCCCATCTTCTAGTTGCAGGTTCCACGGGTTCGGGCAAGACCGTCTGCATCAACACCATCATTGCATCCCTTTGCTACCATTCCAGTCCTGACGACGTACGCTTTATCATGGTGGACCCCAAAATTGTCGAGATGAAGGTTTATAACGACCTCCCCCATATGCTCATCCCAGTGGTCACGGAGCCGAAGAAGGTCCCGGGCGCCCTGAAGTGGCTTCTAATAGAAATGGAAAGGCGCTACCAAATCTTTTCGAAAGTAGGAGCTCGCAACATAGCAGGTTTCAACGCAAAGATACTAAAGGATCAGGAAGAAAAGGACAAAGCTTTGGCACTCGAGGCCGAAATGTCGCCAGAGGAAAGGGCTGCCATCTCTAGCATTGAGGTTCCGCGTGACGACGATGTGCTCGAAATTCCAGAAAATAAGCTGCCCTACATCGTCTGCTTCATCGACGAGTTGGCCGATCTGATGATGGTCGCGCAAGCCGAAGTCGAGACAGGGATAGCCCGCCTCGCACAGCTCGCCCGGGCATCCGGGATTCATCTCATCATTGCCACCCAGCGCCCCTCGGTAAATGTCATCACTGGTGTCATCAAGGCCAACCTTCCCAGTCGCATCTCTTTCCGCGTTGCTTCCTTTCGCGACAGTCAAACCATCCTTGATGCCAAGGGTGCGGAAACCCTCATCGGCAGAGGCGACATGCTTTTCATCCCTCCTGGGAGTCCAAGTTTTCTGAGAGCGCAAGGAGCCTTCGTTAGTGATGAGGAAATCAATGGGATTGTCGAATTCCTCAAGTGCAACGGCCCCCCCGAAATTATCGAGGAGGTTCGCGAACAAGTAGAAGCTGCGGGTACCGAAGATATACTTGGAGAGGGCGGTGGTGACGACGAAGACCCTATGCTCAAACGTGCGGTGGAAATCATACGCACCACAAAGCGTGCGTCCACCTCCAACCTGCAAAGAAAACTCAGCATCGGCTACAACAGAGCTGCACGCATTATGGACGAACTCGAGGACAGGGGGATTGTTGGCCCCGACAATGGATCTCAAGGCCGTGAAATCCTAATGGATTTGTAAGGGCCAAGGCACACCTCATGTATCCATCTTCTAAAAAGAAATTCACAAAGGGCGCTTGCCTGTTGAAAGTGCATGATGATTCTGCCTAAAAGATAATTTAAAATGGCAACGCTAGGACAAAAACTGGAAGAGGCCCGCAATCGAAAAGGAATTTCGATACGGGAGGCCGAGGAAAGCACCAAGATTCGCGGTCACTTCCTTGCTTCCTTTGAGCAAGACAATTTTGATTTAAATCTACCCCCTGTCTACTTGAATGGTTTCGTAAAAAATTATGCCCGATTTCTGGGACTTGATCCCGAGGCGGTGCTTGCGGAACTGGAAGTTCAACTTCCAACCGGATCCAGCAAGACGGACCGCAAACCGCCAATTGGCACGCTGACCTCAAAGGAGGACTCGAAAGAAAAAGAAGCTCTATCGTCTGGCTCCTCGGGGAATGCTCCCCCAGGAGGCGGCTCACCCTTTCCGCCACACAATCCTCCCTCCTTTCTTCGACCAATCATCTTTATCTCTACCTGTGTTTTAGTCTTGGTGGCAGTCATCGTGGGATTGGTAAAATTTCTCGCTGATCCAGACAGGACAGTCGCTGCACCAGTTGACAGCAATAGCTCCGTGAGCGAGCGAGGAAGCACCTTAGGAAGTTCCACTGGTGAGTCCCTAAAAAGCCAAGGTGAGTTTTCGCTGCGACTGGCTGCATTCGGTCCGATCGAAAGGCTGATTCTCGCAGACGATGGCGCCAAACCGCCTCAGCAAAAATATTATGAGCGACGCGACTTAGCTCAAGGTTGGGAAGAAACCTTCATTCTTCACCAATCTTTTCAGTGCTATGTATCGGCCTTGGAAAACATTCGATACGTCGTGGATGAAGGAAAAGAGTTCAAGCCATTGAAAAGTGGCGCTGGTAAAATTGCCTGGCCTACAAAAAAAGAATAGGAGCGAAAATCAGTTGCGTACTGAAGGAACGATTTCCAGCTGAAGCCTTTCTCCTTTTCTGGAAATCTCAATGGCCGCAGGCTTGTCGGGTTTTAGTTCACCTATGGCATCGGTATAATCGTAGACATTTTCTACTTTCTTGCCAGCAAGGCTAATTATGATGTCGCCACCCCGCACCCCCGCCTTGTCCGCTGGTCCATTCTTCGCAACCCCGGACAAGAGTACACCCTTAACATCTCCTTGGGAATAGTCAGGGATTGTACCAAGATAGGCAGATAGACTCCCGCGACTGCGGTTTTTCGGTGCAGGCACGGACTTGTAGGTAATCGGGCCATTTCGCTTAAGAAGTTGCATTGCCACCCTAGACAAGAGCTTGCCACAATCGGCGGCTCCCTCGTAATCAAGCTTTTCAGCCGTATCAGAAGGTGCGTGATAGTCTTTGTGTAAACCCGTAAAGGCACTAAGGATTGGAACACCACGAGAATAAAATGATGTCGTGTCTGTCGGCAGATGACTGTCTTTTTGTGGGTTAAGATTAATGCCCACGGGGACATTAGCTTTTTCAATAATGGGAAGCCATCCCTCTCCTGAACCGATACCGTGGATAGTTAGCTTTTCATTATAACGTCCAACCATGTCGAGGTTGAGGTAGGCAACTAGTGGCAAACTGGCATTTTCATCCTCTGCCTTGGTCGACTTCTCCAACTCGCGGGCATAATGCCCTGAGCCGACTAACCCTATTTCCTCTCCCGACCAAGCTGCGAAAAGCAAATCAAAATTCATCTTCAGAAGACCACGCTTTTTCAGGTCGGCCAAGAACTGCGCAATTTCTAAAAGGACGGCTATTCCGGAGGCATTGTCGTCCGCACCTGGGTGAACCTTGTCCTTGTCCTTTTTCTTTGCTCGAGAACCCCTCTTGCCCTTGCCCACATGATCCACGTGTGCCCCGATTACGAGGAAGTGCTTGGTGGGTTGGTCCCCGGCACGAAGCCAACCAAGAACATTTCGGCCCGATCCTTTTTCTCGAACAATCTCCAATTCCGCCTTGATCGTAACATCCCCTAGGGCGAATCCCATCATGGGCTTACCCTTGTCGAGCTTGTCATGTATCTTCTTTAAGTCTTTGCCCGCAGCAGAGAAAACTTGAGCGGCTATCTTGTCTGAGACAGAAACCGCGGCCAAAGACATGCCTGAGGCTTCAGCCCCCGAGAAAAAGCGAACCAGCTCGTTACGATCCTCTGCGTTAGGTCCAGTCGCAAAAAGAACACCCGCAGCCCCAAGATTGCGGGCCAAGGTGGCTTTTTTCCGCAGTGCTGCATGACTCCAGAATTTGTCCCTACGTTTTTTATCCCAACTGTTGGGCAAGTAGCGCAAAACCATCACCCACTTATCTCTAACATCAAGATGCACATAAGAATCGTATTCAGGATAACCGCCATCCTCAGGCGTATGGATTCCGTAGCCCGCAAAAATAATTTCGCCTGTCTTGACTTCGCCTGATTCAGAAAACGCGATGGGCCGCCAATCTTTGTCAATTTCGTAAGGTTCCGCTTCCAGTTCCGGAAATTCAAGTGAGTTTTTTTCTCCCGGCTTAACAATTTTAGTGAAGGGAAAAGGCTGAAACCATTCGCTATTTTCACCCGCAGGCTCAAGACCGAATGACTCCAAATGGTCTGCCACATATCGAGTCGCCTTGCGGGCCCCTCCCGAACCTGTGAATCGTCCCTCCAGCTCATCTGAGGCCAGAAATTCAACGTGAGTCCGAGCATCAGCAGGTTCGATCAAAGGAGACAAATCGTCGACTTTCTTAGCCCCTGTACGGGCTTTGGCTTCATCTGACAAAGAAATATCCTTGGCCTCTACAAGCAATCCCAACGCCATATTATGGTTCCAGCGTGCCATATGAATTTGCGATTGTTTGGCCGTGCCTCGATTGCTCGTCCAGGAAAGTGATTTCCCGTCGGGCGAGAAACAGGGAAGACCATCAAAACCTTCGGTGAACGTAACGCGAAGGGGTTGTTTATGTCCCGCGGCATCCACAAGGTACAGCTCGAAATTTTGGAAGCCATGAACATTGGTAGAAAAAATCAAGTATTTCCCAGACGGATGAAAATAGGGCGCCCAAGACATCTTGCCGAGACTTGTAATCTTTCTTTGATTAGACCCGTCGGCATCCATGACGTAGATTTCCGCCTGATGCCCGTTTGGGGAGAATCTGCGCCAGCAAATGCTACCGCCGTCAGCACTGAAAAAAGGCCCGCCGTCATATCCGGGAACATTCGTGAGCTGTCGAAGATTGGAGCCGTCTGCATTCATCAAGTAAATTTCTGAAAAATAAGATTTGTCCCGTTCAAAAATTTTCACGTCTTCCTCTGAAAGTTCGTTCCCGTATGCTTGCCGGTTCGAGGCAAAGACAATCAGGTTTCCATCTGGTGAATAGCAACCCTCTGCGTCATAGCCCTTAGTCTTTGTGAGATTAATGAGTTTCCCTGTTTTGAGGTTTTTCGCAAAGATGTCATACCATTCATCATAGTCCCAAGAGTATTTGCGCTTTTTTCCTGACTCTCGAAATTCCATCTCTGCCTTTTGCTTTGCCTTGGCTTTAGGATCCTCATGGCTAGAGGCAAAAAGGACCTTCTCTTTGTTGGGATGAAACCACGCGCAGGTAGTTTTTCCTTTGCCTGTAGACACTAGTGCATTCTCACCCGACTGGAGATCGAGCGAGTAAATTTGGTAGAAGGGGTTCTCAGGAAAACGTTCAGATTGGTAAACAAGCTTAAGCCCATCGCCCGAGAAGTAGCCCTCGCCGCTACGCTTTCCAGCAAAAGTCAACTTTCGAACCCTCGAAAGCAAGCGACCCTCCCGTTCTTTTAGTTCCTTATCTGTGAGAACGTCCTCCTCCTGCGACTGATCAGGTGGTGCAGGCAAAGCAGAAAATGAAAAGCCTGTATCGGCAACTAAGCCGTAAATTCCTATAAAAACAATGTTTCCGGCAACGAATGGGATTCTCTTCATGGAGAGACTTAGCATGTAAGTTCCGCGGAAACGGGCAAGCTGGATTGAAACATCCGAGAATGTTTCTTGACCTAGAGTTCTCGTCGAAGATTTCGTGAAAACCAGTTGCTTCGCTCGTGCTTTGCCGAATTATTGTGTTGAAATGAAAAAGTTCAGGACGATTCTCAAAACCTTCCTTTTAGCCCTTGCCGTTCCCTCGCTTTGCTACTCGGAGATTTCTTGGCCGGATTACAGAGGCCCACGTCACGACGGTTCCGCAAACAATATCAGCCTTCCAACAAGTTGGAGTGAAGAAGAAAACATTGTTTGGAAAACAGCCATACATGGACGAGGATGGTCCAGTCCAGTCGTAGCGGATGCCCAAATTTGGTTAACGACCGCAACTCCTGACGGTAAAGATTTATTCGCAATTTGCGTTGACGGCAACTCGGGCAAGATTCTCTTGGACAAGAAGCTTTTCCACATTCCGCAGCCACAGTTCGCACATCGGTTCAATTCATATGCGTCTCCG
>CAZWTI010000063.1:0-15190 GCA_964637065.1 uncultured Puniceicoccaceae bacterium | reverse complement strand
ACTGCGGTCAGCGAATACGCACGGGACGGATTGTATGCAGATGCTTGGAGGTTTCGTGAGGTAGCCACCTTGGCCCTAAAGGCATGGCAAGACTTGATTCTTCCGATACTTGCCTTCTGGGGCTTATGCCTCTTGGCCCTTCCCTTGTACGGTTTCGCTTTCTTTCTGGGAGCATGGATTTTGCTTTCCTACTCAACGCTCCTTTTTGCCGAAAGATACGAAAGCTCGGAAATGAACACCTAAGTACCGATCAAAATGCCAAATTACGACTACGTTTGCGAAGCCTGTAGCCACGAATGGGAACTATTCCAGTCAATGAACGATTCCCCTGCAAAATCCTGCCCAAATTGTAAGAAAAGGAAGGCCCGCAGACAAATCGGTATGGGCGCGGGGATAATTTTCAAGGGGTCAGGTTTCTACGAGACTGACTACAAAAAGTCCCCTGAACCCGAAAAAAAAGAAGAAAAGAAGGAATCCTCCAGTGACCCCAAGGAGTCCAAGTCTTCAGATTCAAACGAAAAAAAGCCCAAAAGTACCAATTCGGATTCCACAGCGAAGAAGCAGGACGCTACTGATGGTTAAGACTGACGGAAGGTTCCGCCCCCCCACCTACTTTGCGGTCAGACCTCGACGTCAGACATGTAATCGACGTCGTCCCGACCGAAGCCAAAAAGTTTGAGGAACTCAGCCTGATAACTCCTGAAGTCAGTCAGGTCTCCGAGATTTCCAGTAGTCACCTGAGGCCAGAGCTCGATGATTTTTTTCTGCACGCCGGCATCCATTTCCCAATCATCAATTCGTATTCGCCCCTCCTCATCGGTTGCAATTTCACCATCGGCATACAGACGATCTCGAAAAAGACGGGCGGTCTGCTCAATACAACCCTCGTGAGTACCCTTGTCTTTCATGACACGAAAAAGCATGCAAAGATACAGCGGGACGACAGGTATGGCGGAGGACGCTTGGGTGACGACCGCCTTGTTCACTGAGACGAAGGCCCTGCCCACACCTTTCTCCGCCATCCTACGAGTAAGGCTTCGAGCCGTTTCCTCCAAATGCTCTTTGGCTCGACCAATGGTGCCGTTCCGATAAATGGGCCAAGTGACCTGCGGCCCGATGTAGGAGTAGGCAACGTTAAGCGCATCGGGAGCAAGCAAGTTGGCTTCCAATAAGGCCTCCGTCCAAGCCTCCCAATCCTCCCCTCCCATGACCTTGCGGGTTTGACGGACGTCCTCATCGGTCGCAGGATCGATGGTTACCTCCTTGATTTCTCCCTTATCGGTGTCGAGAGTTTGATTCTGGTAAACCGCCCCTATGGGCTTGAGGCATGCCTTATAGGTTTGACCATCCTTGGAATCGACACGACGAGGCGAGGCGAGACTGTATACAAAGAGATCGAAGGGACCGCCAAGTTCCTGAGCTTTCTCTATCGTATCGAGCTTAATTTCTTCGGAAAATGCATCCCCGTTAATGTCTATGGCTCTAAGTCCTTCCGCCTCGGCCAATTCGCAAAAGGCTCGTGAATTATAATAACCCGCACTCGCCGTTCGACCATTTGCTCCAGGACGCTCGAAATAGACTCCGATTGTGTCCGCTCCCGCGGAAAAGGCCGCGGTGATCCGGGAAGACAGACCGTAACCCGTAGAAGCACCAACAACAAGGGCCCGCCTTGGGCCCGTTCCTCCAGGTAGCGCCTCAGCTTTTGAATAGGCGATCTGCTCCGCTACGTTGGCGGCGCAACCCGTTGGGTGAGCAGTTATGCAAACGAATCCACGAATTTTCGGTTGTACAATCATGTGTGACGGTTTTGCAGATTTTTAAGTTAAGAGGGATTCTTTTCGTCATACCATCCCTAATGGGCAAGCCTTATCGCCGCTCAGACGAAAAGCATAACATTTTTTTCTTTCACGGCGGGATATCGAGGGGTAGTGGTTGTAGAGTGACAAATTCCAAATTCGATACACAAGGACGATATGCGGAAAACTTGCTTCGACAATTCCGTGGACTGCCTCGAGAAATTTTGGAACATCATCTAGGCAAAGAGGCGCGACCGATGGAAGAATTGGTGACAAGTGCTCTACAAGAGATGAAGATTGGCGACTCCAAGACCTCCGAGGCAGAAATCGCAGCGAACTGGAACGATATTGTCGGTAAGACTTTCGCCACAAAGTGCGCCCCGGACCGTTTGACCGAAGACGGGTGCCTACTCGTGCAAGTGGCTGGTTCTGCGGTAAAACAGGAGCTCGTCTTTCGTAAGCGTCAAATCATTAACGCTCTCCGTCGCTTGCCTCAGTGCGGTCACGTCAGTGAAGTTCGCTTCGTTAGAGCCTAAACAAGAAGGCCGAGGGAACACACAGAAGACAATTTCTACCCTTCCTCTTGGTGTAGGTAGTCACGCGGTTTGTAGAGAAGGGCGAAAGGGATGAAAATCAAAGCAGTCGCAATCATCAACTTGGTGAAAAACCAATAATATGCGGCACCTTCCAAGGTTTCGCCACCGCCGGCAGTATACGTCAACGATAACAAGGATGCTGTCACGGACGACTCCGTCTCAAGCATTCCTTGCTTAAGTTTGGCCTCATGCAACCAAGTACCCTTTAGGTCTTTTGTGTCGTCTTTCACCTTGATTGCGATGCCCAAGTCCCACTTCGTTTTTGGCTTTCCATCCGGACCGTGACTGCTCAAGCGCACTTCTTTTGCGCTTAGTAGGTGATAAACTAGCTTGTTTCCCCAAGGATCGGTCGGTAATTTCTCGAACCTCGTGGGCAGTTTCTTCTCCTTGCCGTAGATTTCTTCAATTTTCTTAGCAATTGGTTCGAGCAAGTCGGCAACTGGCGATTGAATATGCCCAGGAAGTACGCTGCGAACATCTTTGGGAACAATGACGAGATCGTCGGTAGTATTAAAATCTCCATCGTAACCAGCGAGCCGAACAACTCCCAAATGGATTTTTCCCGCTTTGGCTTTTGCCGCAAGATCGTCCATTTGCTCAAGTGGAGATTCAATTTGAATCCAGCTATTTACAAACCCGGTCAAAGAGTTGCCCACCGAAACCGAGGCCAGAAATATGGCCATCAGCAGCGACTTCATCTTTTTGGGAGCCTGGGTGTAGAAGAACTCGAGAGCCACGATTGAGACCATGACCTCGGCTGACGTGAGAATCAGGTAGGCCAGAAGTTGCCAAGCTACGTGAGGAGTTTCTCCGCGGTCAATAGCTTCTTGAGATAACGAGACGACCACAAATGCAATGGACATGAGGACCAAGCCGGTTCCAATCTTGCGTAATGGAGTGAGTTTGATCTTCTTTTCGACAAAGGGATAGACGAGAAAAGTGAAAAGAGGTATTAATACTAGAATCAGAAAGGGATTGGCGGCTTGTATCTGAGAAGGAAGTACCTCTACGCCCAAAACATTCCTGTTCATTCGCTCCGACTGAAACACCAGTCGGCTAGCAGTCTGGTCAAACAAGCACCAAAAAATACCGACGAAAAGCACGAGCGGAATGAGCTTCCCGATCACCGCAAGGCCTTCACGACTGAAGAGCTCATTTACAAAAGAACTTCCTTTGGCCGGGATATGTGCGAACTTTTTCCTGCCCATCCAGAAAAACAAGGTCGCCAACGCCATCAAAACTCCGGGAATGCCAAAGGCCCAATGGGGCCCATACCACTTCAGCACCCAAGGAATGAGCAAATTGGAAACGACGGCTCCAAAATTTATGGAAAAATAGAATACATTGAAGATCTTGGTCAATAGATGCTGATTTTTCTGTCCGAACTGATCACCTACATGAGCTGATACACAGGGCTTAATTCCCCCGGCTCCCAGCGAAATCAGTCCAAGTCCCGTCAGCAGCCAAACCTGAACGACTCCCCCTACTCCCATGAAGGCAAGACAAAGATGGCCTAGACAATAAACGATGGATAGGCTGACTATCGTTCTGTATTTGCCCAAAAAGGCATCGGAAATCACGGCTCCAAGCAAAGGCGTGAGATACACGGCAGTATTGAACCAGGAAACATATGTCGTTGCTTGAGCCTCGGACAAATTGCTCCCGCCCAAGACGCCTAGATAATTAGCCAGAAAGACGGCCAAGGCCGCCTTCATTCCATAAAAGCTGAAGCGTTCTGCTGCCTCGTTGGAAATTATGTAAGGGATGCCCGGGGGCATCTTCTCGGTCGACAAAGGAGCAGTTCGGTAAGCAGGCATATCAGCAAAAGACTCTTCAATTCCGCTCAAGGCGATCACGTTCACGCCTAAGTTGGGCTTCCTCACCCAGATCACGCATAAGGCGTTCCCGTTCTGTATCTCCCTCGCTTTTCTCGGTCTCGGTCAACTTCGAGGATAAGCTTAAGAATTTTCGCCAAGCAAGAATGTTAATTAACAGCCCGACCAAAGTCAAAGACACCGTCCAGAAATTCTCACCCGAACCTGTTAAAAGTAACGCAATCGTGATGCAGACAAACAACAAAGAATTAAAAATCGCAAAGGTGGATGGCGCAAAACTCATTAAAGCCTAGCCTAGATATAGACTCCGGCGAGATCGTCAAAGGCAATTAACAACTAGGGCTCTCTCGAAAGGCACTTGCATCAGGGATCTCCTTGTTCAATGTTTTAATTGTGAAAGTTCGACTCGCCCACTTGTCATTTCTTACGGTTGCGATATTTGGATGCGACCAAGGCGTTCCCTCGCCTGAGGAAAGAGATTCGAACTCCTCCCCGGAAGCAAACACAACCATCTCCTCGTCCAACACCCAAGAGGTTCTCAATCCCGAACTACCATCGCTGCCAGAAAAACTCGACGTGCTCCCTCCGCCTCCGGTTATTCCTCCAACTCCGGAGGCACCTACCTTTACGCCTGAGCTGTTGGCTGCCGTCAAGCACTGGAAGGCAGTGCCACAGTCAGTATTTCCGTTGGGTGACATCAGTCTGAAAAAGCCCATAAATTTTCAGATCAAGACCTCCTCCGGCAGACTGATCGGGAATTCGCCTAAAGGAGTGGGGGAGGAAGTAGTCGCGATCGGTATCAGGGATGATCAGCTGTACGTATCTCCGTCAAAAACATCCTCGCAGCGGACTTCCATACATGTCGATCAAACCGACTTCAAGACTTCCGTGGCTTACCTCTTCGAGGTCAGAAAAAGGCAAAGGGCGGCTTTTGAAGCAGAATTAGCCCAAAGGAAAAAAAACATTGCTACCCGTACAGGTGCTACCAATTCCTCTCGTAAACCTAAACCCAAATCCCATTCTCAAGTAGGTGGGCATGCCTACTCGCATGAACCTCTCTTTGAGGATATTCCTCCACCAATGGACTTCGGTCACGGTAAATTTTGCGTTTGCGGAGACTGTCGCCGCAAACGTAAGAGACATTCCGAAAACTAAGGTCTACATCACAATATCTGTCCATTTAAAACAGGTGCCCATATACACTAACGATCCCTAAAAAATTAAAATCATGGTTACGAAAAAAAAGAAGAAAAAGAAAAAAGATTTGGAAATTGGCGATATCGTTCGCGAAACACGCGCCACAAAGGGAAAAAAACGCTGTGGAGAAATCCTGATGATTCTTGCGGATGATCCATCTGACCCAACCATGGAGTGCGTAGAAGTACACCCAGATGAACTTACTCCGCTCGAAAAAGGATCGGACGGATTACGTGCATTCAAGACAAAGAAATCACGACTTAAACATTACACTCCCCGCAAAAAGCTCTTTAAAAAGAAGGTTTTCGAAAAAGGGGTCGTCATAAGGCACAAAAGAGGCACAACCATAAGATATGGTCGAATCGTTTGTTTCGTACATCCCGATGGACTATATTCTACCTCGCATGAACAAGGTTACAACGGGAAGGATCTATTGGAATGCGTGGAGATTTCCTCCAAACCCGGACTCCTTCAAGTCATTCAACCTGATGGGGAACCAAAACGCTTTCAAGCCCAAGGAAAGGATTGTAAAATCATGGATGTCATTACCGTCGATGCCAAGGGAGAAGAGACTACAATGCATCGCCTGAATATCCCTGAGGACGAAGACGCATAAGAACTGCTTTCATAATTATTAGTAAAGCCAGTTCCACTCCCATATCTAATCCAGAGCAAAGAAGTCATCCAAGTCTTCCTTACGGACACGAGCAATCCGACTGTTGCGAGTCATGAATGCAGGTATCCGCCGACGCAAACGATTCCCATCTGCAGATTCGATTGAAAACGCTACAGTATGCCTACTCCAGCGGGTCATGCACCACTTTACTTTGTAGGCGTGAAGAAGGTAGTTAATAGCCTCTGCTCGATTAAAAAAACTATGCCCATCAATTTTCCTCATTCAGCCATTAGGTCTCACAAGGGTGATGCTGAAAATATCCGGAAAAGAATAAACGCCGCAGACATTTAGGGATGAGGTTTTTCCATAGTTAAAAAATCCAGAAAGAAAACACTACCCGAGACGGTTATCGTATTCACCCTTCTTGACTTTCATCGCCGTGGCAATGGAGACTCCTGCAGAATCGGCAGAAGTCTGAAGAGTTTTGCCGGCGGCAAGGTCGTTCTTGATTTGCTGTATAGATTCCGCAGTCACTTTCCCACGACGACTGGTAATGCCAAAACGGGAAAACAGGTTTGAACGAGCAACGGGGGAAATCCCCTTAATATAGCATTCCAAATATTGGCCAACCCCACGAAAAGCATTAGTTCCGTCGTCACGCTTATGCCGCTTATGGTCGTCCTTAATCATTCCGTACAATTTGCCTAAATCTACGGAAGCTGCTTTTTGCGAAGCTATTTGTGCATCAAGCTTTCGAATTTCCTTTGCCTTTTGCTTTTTTAAAGCTTCGAGTTCCTTAACTGATAAACTTGGTGTGTCCATAGATATAATTTGTTATGTTCTTATATAAAAGTAAATGAAACTAATAAAAAAGAAATGTTTTAGTAAAAATCAATTATAATGTGAAAATATATAAAATAATAATAAATTAGGTAAACAAATCCCTATCAAGGCTTCTATCTTGTATAGCTTCAAGCAAATGTTTCATTTTTATATTCTCAGCCCCGTCCAAATCCGCTATAGTACGAGCAACTTTCAATATTCGATCATAGGCGCGAGCTGAAAGGGAAAGTTCCTCCATGGCTTTTCTAAGTAGACTGGCTTCATCACCGCCTATACGGCAATGGTCTCGAATGAGCCCCTGCGTCATGCCCGCGTTAGAGGTCACTCCCGTATTTGCAAAACGAAGTACTTGCTTTCTTCTACATGGTTGCACTCTTTGTCTGAGATAATCGGAACTCTCGCCAAGATCACTTGTCTGCAGTTCCTCGATACGCAGGGCAGGAGCTCCACATGAATATCGATACGGTCCAGCAAAGGACCACTCACTCGGGACCGAAAGCGCTGTACTTGGGGAGTTGAACAACGGCAGGCGCGTGCTGAATCGCCCAAATAACCGCACGGGCAAGGATTCATGGCTGCAACAAGCAGAAATCGACTTGGTGGAGTGATTTTTCCCGCACTTCGAGAAATCGTTACCTGCCCATCCTCCAGTGGTTGGCGGAGAAACTTAAGTGCCGAACGTTTGAACTCTGGTAATTCGTCGAGAAATAAAACACCGTTATGGGCCAGAGAAATCTCCCCAGGGCCCGGAATTACTCCACCCCAAGCAGACCGACATCACTGATTGTATGATGGGGGGCTCGAAAGGGCCTAGCATAAGAACGATTCTCCGCTAAGGAAGTGTTCCCGGCAACCGATTGAATTTGAAGGATTTCCAAGAATTCATTTAGTGAAGGTTCAGGTAAAATGGTCGGGATTCGCTTCGCCACCATTGACTTCCCGGAGCCAGACGGCCCCAGCATCAGTATGTTGTTTTGTTTACGACAACACCCTTAGCAAAGGCAAAACAACATGAGAAAAAAACAAAAGCATATTCGTACATTCGATTCTCCACGCCCGAACAAAATGAAGGCGACTCCTTGAGGCGGCAGACGCGGACTTCCAGAGATTTGTGCAGCAGGAACGACGCGACGCTTGTCGAGGAGATGCAAGGCCTCGGCGTCTCGGCATTCCGAGGCAAGCATCGCGTGGTGGGAGTTCTTTCCGAATTCCTCAAGCTCATGGAAGACCCACGAGGGCATATCTGACATCGCCCTTCTCACCCGCATTTACCTCAACCGTTACAGGCAGGGCCTTGTGTCCAAGCAAAGTGGCAGAATGAGTGACGGCCAACATTTTATTACAAAATTTACAAATGATCGGGCTTTGTCCCAAAAGGGACCCAAAGTCATTTGTCCGCAAGGAGTAAGAACCAGGTTACTTAAGGTCTCGCTCCCTAACTAGTTTGGTAAAGGTCTTGAAGTGCGGGTGCCCGGCACCACCCAACATACCATAAAACACTGATTCAACGGACAACAAGTGACAACCACCCATCGCGAGTTTTCGCAAGGCCCATTTACCATCAGAAGATCGACGGCAAGACACGCAATCCGTAAGCACGGTAACCGCCTTGCCCTGCGAGAGTGCCTCCAGTGCGGTAAGGTAGACACAAATCGAGGTCTCGACCCCAGCCAGAAGAAGGTGGCTAACTCCAGCATTCTTAAGGTCATCGGAAAGTCCTGATGCACCAAAAGCAGAAAATTTATCCTTAGGAAAAACGAAAGCTTCTTGGGAAAGTTCGAGCAAGTTTTGCTCAGTCCGACCAAGTTTTTCTGGAACTTGTTCGGTAAGAAATAGTGGTATTTCAAATAAATTCACTGCCCGAAGAAAAAATCGAAGATTCCTTCGAAAATCCTCGGGATGACTAACCTCATCGAGAAAGACGGGTTGCAAATCTACTGCCAATGCGGCAAGACCATCAATCGGTACTGGTTTGTCTATTTCATGTTGCATTTCCTTACTTTGGACTAAAGGCGAGACTTGCAAAATGGAAAATAAAGGCAATACTTTGGTTCTACGGAAAACCTAATCAAGCGGGAAAGGCATGGGGAGAAAGAGCTTATCAGGGAACTATTTAATGGGACGGCGACATGTGCTGCTTGCCTTGGTTTCTTCTGCCTTAGGAAGTTTCAGTTCGTGTCGCAAGTCTCGTCCTGATCCGAGAAAAATCACGATGCGTCCTCGTTTCGTATTGGAAAACAACCCCACCGATCCCGTCTTGCTCGAGTTTGATTTCGTTAGGGTCGACCTCGGCACTGTGGACAATATTTTTTCAAGTGAGGAAAACAATCGTTCATACGCCCTTTGGTTCACCCTTGATCGGAAGGCAGGCTTTAGATTACAGAGTCTGACTGCAAAAAACATAGGAAAAAACCTTATCTTTATCCTCTCAGGCCAAAGACTGGGCATTCATCCTATCGATAACACCATTTCCAATGGAATTCTGCCGGTCCTGCTGAATTCCGTCAAAACCGAGAAAAACGCTCGTTACCTCCATAAGGAATTGTCCACCTCCATCGCAACCATTCAACAACTCCTTGCGAAAGAACAAAATAAGTAGACGCGACCTACAGTGATCAATGTTTCAGGGAGTTCCTCGCCAACCCGATGGCCAAATGTACTCACGGGAATTTCTTTCCTGACTGCACTCCTTTCTCATGCATTCGCGCTACCGGAATTTGCACTTTCCTGGCCAACTCCCAATCCTGCTTTTTCAAAAGGCCTGGGCTTAAATGGGTTCCTTCAAAAGACTGGCCCGGAAAACCCAATATCCTCCGGCGCCTACGGTTGCGTAAGAAACAACGGTCACAAGTTTCACGAAGGGCTCGATCTCTTCCCCATCGAGCGAGATAGCCGCGGAAGAGCCAAGGATCTCGTTTTCGCGGTGATGGATGGGATCGTTAGGCATGTAAATCACACGAGCAGTCACAGTAGTTACGGGAAATACATAGTGTTGGAACATCCCTCGATCAAGCCCGCCCTTTACTCCCTGTACGGGCATCTCGCCGAAATTCATAACCAGATCAAACCAGGTGCCACTATTGGGGTTGCCTCGCCAATCGGAAAAATGGGCAACACCTCCTCAGGATACAGGATTCCTTTGAATCGTTCCCACCTACACCTTGAAATAGGTCTTCGCCTGTCAGACATGTTTCAGGATTGGTATAAGCGAAGGACATTCAAGACTCCAAATCGTCATGGCAATTTCAGCGGCTTTAATCTCGTGGGTCTCAATCCCCTCGCATTTTATGATGGATACAGAAAGAAATCAATATCCTCGCCCTTGGATTTCTTAAAATCAATGACCGTGGTAACGAAAATTCGCGTTCGGAGTTCGATCGTTCCTGATTTCGTAAGGCGATACCCCACCCTGTCACGTCCACTCAAGCCGAATGAATCCCCAAACGCTTGGGATGCATCATTTGCTGCACACGGCTTTCCTCTTCGAATTGAACCGGCTACGGGAAGCATACCCCTTGGCGAATCCCCATACCAAGTATTGAGCTACGACGAAGTTGCCGACTCTGGCTCCAGAAAATGTAGGAGGATCATATCCAGGAAGGGAAAAAAACTTTTGCCTGCCGACCAGCTTGCCTCTTATCTTCAGATTCTCTTTAGACAGTGAGCGGACCAGTACTCGCCTGCTTCATCACTTATCACGGTTTTGGGCATGCTTCACGCAGCTTGGCAGTACTTACAAAACTACATGCTCTGAAACCCGATTTGCACTTCAGGATTTTCTCTGAAGTGCCCCACTGGTTTCTAGCAGAAAACCTAGATTCCAAAAGCTTTGAACATCATAAGGTCATGGTCGATGTAGGACTCGTTCAGGCGAATCCTTTCAAACATGATCTACCCAGTACCATCAACCGCCTGGACGAATTTCTGCCTTTCTCGAAGGACGACCTGAATCCCATCGTTGAAACACTTAAATCAACTAGCTGCAGCGCCGTCCTTTGTGATGTTTCCGCACTAGGTATAGCCGCTGGCCAAAAAGCAGGACTCCCGACAATTCTACTGGAAAACTTCACTTGGGACTGGATGTACGAGGAATATCTTGATGACTTCCCGACATTTTCACCAAAAATCGACATCCTTCGAGCCCTCTACAACCGAGTCGACCTTCGTCTACAGACAGAACCTATATGCAACCCCCTACCTGCAGTTACTAGGATTTCCCCGATTGCTCGTCCCTTTCGCGCCTCCAAAGAAAAAACTAGGGCAATCTTGGGAACCCAACCTGAAGACCAACTCGTTCTGCTGACAACCGGTGGAATTCGTGGGGACTATTCAATGAAGGAAAGCCTTCTTGAGCATCCGGACACTTGCTTCCTGCTTTCGGGCTCTAAGGAAACCTTGCGGAAAGAAGCCAACCTCATTCATATTCCGCACCAGTCGGGACATCACTACCCCGACCTTGTTCGCGCCTCCGACGCAATCGTGGGAAAGGCCGGCTACGGCACTGTAGCCGAAGTAATGGCGGCAGGCATCCCCTTCGCTCGCATCCTGCGGGAGAACTTTAGGGAATCTCAGGTTCTAGGTTCGTATCTCGATAAGGAGGGTGAAGGTTTTGCTATGTCGCCATCGGAATTTGCTTCCGCCTCTTGGCTCAACCGTCTGGAAGAACTCCTCGCTTATCCTCGAAAGAAAAACCGACAACTCGACGGTGCCGCACAAGCCGCGGAACATATTGCTCCATATTTATAATCATATTGGATGAGCAATGTTCAGGTGGACACTATTGCCCAAGGAAAAATGCTTTGCAGGCTCGAAAACAGTTGCCCACCACGGATTGCTTATTAGATGATGAAATTTCTCGATAATGGCTTCCGCTCCGGCAGCCAAGTGCTAACCAACCCAAACAAACTCTAAAATGAAGAAAATCCTGTCACTACTCGTCGCCGCACTGTTTGCGACTACTGTTTACGCTGGGGAATATCCCGACATCAGCATCAAGGATCTCCAAGCCGCCATCAAGGCAGGCAAGGTTGCCGTCATCGACGTCAACGGCGCCGGCTCCTTCAAGAAGGCCCACATTCCGACTGCCATACACTTCGCCAGCAAAGGCAAAGACTTGGGCAAGCTTCTTCCAAAGGACAAGAAGACCTTGGTCGTTGCCTATTGCGGTGGTCCTGGGTGCAAGGCCTACAAGAGAGGCGCTGCCGCTGCCGAGAAGCTCGGCTACAAAAACGTAAAGCACCTTTCCGCGGGCATCTCCGGTTGGAAAAAAGCAGGTGCCGACGTAGCCAAGAAGTAAGAAGAATTTAAAATCTACCCTCGACGGGTGCTCAGTTCGACTGGGCACCCGTTTTGTTTGTTGGACTACGAGAACTACCAGCCCTCGGGCAAATCCGACAAGGTCTCGCGGAGGATTTTTCGAATGGATTTCTTTTCGGCTAAAGGCAGGAAAGCAAATGCCGTGGAGGTGAGCCTGGTGTGCAAGGCTCGGTCGAGTTGATCGAACACTCGATCCTTGAGCCTTGAGGGCAACCCGTGGAACGAGGCAGAATAAACCATGTAACTGCATCGATAACGAAAAAGCCTAGTGGCCAGATCGAAATCCCGAAGTGAGGAACCGTCGGACGCCTTTCGCCTGTGCTTCATAAAAGCTGACTTTAATACAGAATCTCCGCCTATCCCGTTCCCCGGGAGTTTGGCCTCATCCGCAAAAAGTAAGTATCGCACCAAGACATTCGCCTCTCTGTCGAGAAAGCCAGGCAGTTCCTTCTCCCCCAATTCAGCAACCGACCCGGCAAGTGCAGCACGAGTTCGATAGGTTGCCGACACGAAACGATTCACAAAACCGATCTGATGCTCTAGCAATAAATGAGCGAGGACGTCACTGGTAGGAACAGGATAACGATCAAGTGGAAATCTTTGCCCCGGTTCATTGGGAATTTTTTTCAATCCTGCGGGTGAAAGCGTCCCGGTAAGGTTACCCCAATGCCGCTTGATGTGGTGCTTGCCCGTTAAATGCCATCCCCCGAAACGTTCACTGAAGGGAACATCATGCCCGGTCATCCCTTGGCGAAAGGAATCCAAACTGCCACCTCCAGGGCCTGGCACTACGGAACTGACGAGCAAACCCGGGGCTCCGCCGATATCCTGCGATGCATGACAATTCATACAGCGAGTCGCCCTCTGAATCATGGAAGGAGGCGAACCGGACCGAGGGATGTCGAAGATGTAGGTTATGGCTCCCCATTTCGGATCGATGCCAATGACTTCGATTTTACCACCGGGCACCCAGCCGACGTAAATATCATCGCCAAAATATATCGCCCGGGGATTAGATGGTGAAATTCTACTGAGCTGCAGGCTGGTAGTGGAGAAGACGAGCGTTTGCGTTGAAGAGGAAATCTCCAAGGCATTCAGGAAACTTTCCAAATAAGCCTTTGAACTACTGTGATCGAGACGAATCTTGCCCGACTGAATGGAGTCCTTGAGAAGAGAAAAACTGTCTTTCGGCGTTTGTTTTGGATATTCATGAGGCGGCTCGCGGAAGTTAGGAAACTCAATTTCACCCAAGAGCGTTCCAACGAATAAGCCAAGGGCCATCAGGCCTCTAAAAAATAAATGGTGCACGAGTCTAGAAAAACCTTTTGCTGGTCAAAGACCATGCTGAATTCTCCACATCGATTTCTTTTTACAAGACAAGCCAGTAAAATTTCGCTTTGCACCTGATTAAATTTAGGGCAATATTAGAACAGACTCGCATGAGTAACACGAAGTTGATCAAGGGAGGATTGTTGACCAAGGCTTTTTTCTTGGCGGTTCTCGTTTTTGTCGGCAAAGGTATCGGATTTGGTGCCGATACGGGTGAAATCGGCGAGTTGTCCGGAGCCATTGGAATCACTCTCGATGCGGGTTCTCCAGAAGTTCCGTTTTACAAAGTCGCGTCCGCCGGTTTGAAGAGCGAGGCTGCCTTTCGAGGCCAAATCAAAGGAATAATCGATAACAATGTAACCTTCAACCGCCTGCCCGATCTTCTCGACCCCACCAAGCTCGCATGGCCCTTCGCAGATGGCATTTTCTCCACCCTGCCGGCTTGGGCAACTGCCGAGGTAAACAACGGCAAGGTGACCGCCATTACAATTGGTTCGCCGGGATTCGGCTACCTGAAACCTCCTGAGATTTGCATACACCCGCCCGACACGGGATCAGACGTCACCACCAACTCCATCAATGCCACTGCAGTAGCTGAGATTAACGGCACTCGCATTACAGGAATAACAATTACGGACGGCGGCAGCGGCTTCACCACCCCTCCTTACATCGAGATTCATGGCGGACCACATTTCCTCAGACTGGTTGAAGAACAAGACATCAAGGAAGGTCGGTTCTTTTTAATCACTTCAAATTCCGGCGACCGGGTAACACTTGCAAATCCACTCAATGAAGACCTCACTCAAATTTTTCGGCCCGACTCACTTGTTGAAATCACCCCGGCGTGGACCCTCGGTTCCCTTTTCGGCTACAAATCACCATTGATTCAAGACGGCAACGAAACCACTGCCGACCGTGTATACCTTCGCGACGGCAACGCCTCCGGATATCATGCATACTATCATGATGGAACCACTTGGCTGCGCGTCGGGGACTCTGCGACTGATGAAGGGAAAACCATTATTCATCCGGATGAGGCTTTCATCATAGCTCGTCGAAACTCAACACCTCTTGACATCGCATTCAGTGGAGCCGCACTCACCGTGAATTCATTTGCTCATCTGCCTGCCAAGGGTCGTTCATTTCTCATGAACAACCCTTTTGGAGCCGATATGATGCTCTCCGATCTCATCGCTTCCGAAAACCTCACAATCGATGATAACATTACATTCAAATGGTATGCCAATGCATCGGACGAGGAGGCTGACAACGTCGAGGTGCTCAGCAATGGCGTATGGACCACTTTCTGGCACGACGGGACTAACAAGGACATAACCAAAAACGCTCGAGCCACCGCGAGAGCAGGTTCAGGAATTGCCGGAGCCTTGACACCCGAAGACATATCGATCGCAAGGGGCGCTATTGCAAACGTAACCAATCCGCTGGTCGGCAAAAATGGCGTCGTGACTACTCAAGCACCACACGGCTTGAGGAAGGGTTTCATCGTAACCATCTCCGGCGTCAAGGGCTACAAGACAGATGCCAACGCAACCGACAAATGGCAAGTGAACGAAGATGGAGACAAGATTGCAGATGGCGAAGGTCTTGTCATCAATGCTGCGGCTAACGGCTTTTACGAAATCACCAACGTCACTTCAACAA